>JBBIQC010000076.1:0-12049 GCA_037442585.1 Oscillatoriales cyanobacterium bin_317 | reverse complement strand
CGGTTGAGTAGAATTTCACCCAGCGAGGTTAGCAGTACAAATGCCAGCGATCGCCAACGTTGGGTAATCAGCAAAACACTTGCAATCACAGTCACTGTCGGAAATACTCCCTTATACACTCCCAATTCAGTGAGCACAGCGGCAAACTGATCAAGATTGTTCTGGCGGGTCGCATGAATCCCCAACAGGATGAGTTCGTCCCAGCCAATTCCACCGGGTTGATTCCAGACCATCAGAGTGATTAACAGAAAGCCCAACAGGGGCACACTTAACCCGAAGATTAACAGCCGCGATCGCGGTTCAGCAATAAATTTAGGCATGAGCCAACTTCCAACTGACACCCATTAAAATCACATAGATCACAAACTTGAGCAAAGTTTGAGGAGCCAACTGACACAGCCGTGCCCCGACTAGCACTCCTGGCACTGACCCGGCCCAAATGGGCAGAACTAAACTCCAATCTACCGTACCCAAGCTTAAATGGCCTAAAGATGTGAAACTCAGCAGAATGGCTGCTTGGACTAGATCAGTCCCCACTAACTTACGAGCATCCAGATGGAAAAAGGCAATCAACACCAGGGCAAACAGGGAGCCAGAGGAGACACTGGTTAAGCCAACTACGCATCCCAGCACGGCCCCAATGGTGATCGCCAATCCCCGTCCCTGCCAGGTCATCAGATCCAGATGAGGTAGAGAGGGGAGTTGCAAACTGGGGGCGAACGTCATCAGTAGCAACTGCACCAGCGCCATCAGCGTAATCAGTAAAATGGCAATTCCCAGCAGTTGCAGCAGTACGGCATCTAAATCGATCGCATTGGAATGACGCAGGACATGCAGCAAACCTACCCCAGCCAGAGAACCGGGCACGCTTCCCAGGGCTAACCACTTCACGGCTTGCAAGTCTACTGTCTGCTGCCGCCAGTGTTTGAAACCACCCACCACTTTCATCAACGTGGCGGCCACCACATCGGAACTGACGGCGATCGAGGCGGGCACCTGGAAGACAAAAATCAGCATTGGGGTAATCAGGGAAGCTCCCCCAATTCCCGTTAGCCCGACCACAATTCCAACCACAAAACTGAGGCTTGATAGGAGTAAGTAATCCATCAGAACTCAACTCCTATCCGCTGTGGAGAGAAAGGAAAACAGCGAACTCAAGTCAATTGGCAGGTTAGTGGTTGGCAGGTCAGGAATCGTCAGAATCTGGAATTGCACCAGGGTCAGGATCAGCAGGGTGTAAGCCGTTGACGATACGATGCCCGTGAGCAGTTCTTTCTTGAAATTGTGTCCCTCAGTTTTGTTCTGGAATACATCCACCACACCGAATTGCATCAGCAAAATGCCTGCGATGTTGGAGAGCCAATATCCTGCGATCGCACCGGGGATAAACCAATCCTTAACGAGCCAGTGGCACAGGTACCCAAATCCATAAGCAACGGGCAGATTGAAAATCAAATCATTCCACCAGCAAAGGGGAGATAGCAGATAACCAAGGCCAAACAGCAGCCCCCCACGCAGTTTCCTCAACAGTGAAGTAGACGGAGAATAGAAATCCATAAAATACGGTTAATGTATGGGATTACCGTATTTTATCATTCTGCGACCTTTTTTAAACTCATTATCCCGATTGATTTACCGTATTTTAATCATAGGAACAACCCGGATTTCTCAAAATCCCGGTTGCTAGAGCAAATTGATATCGCTCAAAGTTGACTGAATTTTGACGGCTGCTAAATTTCGTAATGCCAGAGGTCTTCTTCTTTCAGGACAATTCGGTGTAAAGGTAGGCGGCGAATCATTCCCTGTTGTTCTAATTGACTGAGGACGCGGGTAATTGTGACACGGGTCGTGCCCAGCATTTCAGCAATGTCCTGGTGGGTCAAACGCAAATCAATCAACTGTCCAGCCTCGGCTTCCTTGCCAAACTTCTTTGCTAACCAGGCCAGTAAACGAATCAGCATGGCATCAATCCGACGATGGCTGCGAATCAACAAAAACTCTTCGGCTTGCTTAATGTGGTTCAGCAAAACATGAGAGGTGTCCAGGTTGTACTGCCAGCGATCGCCATGCAACAGATCTGCTTTGACCTCGGTGAGGCATTCAATCTGGTAAGGCTCTACACGGGTTAATACCTCTCCGACCAGATCTCCTGGCCCCCAGACACCAAGAATCACGATCGTACCGTCTTCCAACCAGGACATCGTGCGTACTACGCCCTGCTCAATTTTCCACAGGCACCCTGATTTATTGGGTAGCACGGATCGTGGTGAGAACTGGAACTCTGGTACAGCACCAGATGAAGTTGAAGTGGGGAGTGAAACAGACATGGTTGTAAAAAGTACTTTATTCCGGTAGACTAACCGTACATTACACAAATGTCAACGCTAGTAGACGGGAATTCAGCTAACTTCTCAAAATTATAGCAAGTTTGACTTGCATCGACTGTAGAAATAAATACTATATATCTACCGTCTTGCCGTATTTTAGAAATGAAATGATTATTAACTCATAATCTTGAGTTATGCCTGCTGAAATTCTTCCAGAATGCTCTAATTTCCTAGTTGGAGAAATTTATATGCCAAACGCAGAATTGAATGGTCATGCTCAAAGCTGTGGACTATTAGACCTCTCTTCCAAGATTGAATATGCTCTGCTGGCACTTTTAGAGTTAGCCAGTTACCCCTCTCGGACACACCCCTTAACAATCAATCAAATCTCTGCTCGACAACCCATTCCAGAGAGATATCTGGAGCAAATCTTGACTAATCTCCGGCGCGGTGGGGTGATTCAAAGCCAGCGAGGTTCAAAAGGGGGATATATCTTGGTGCGTGAACCCTGGCAAATTACGCTGCTCGAAATCGTGACCTTGGTGCAGGGCGATCGCCACGATAAACCAAGGGATACTCTGACAGATGAACAAAAAGCGGTGCACATGGTCTGGAATCAGGCCAGTAAAGCATTCGAGTCTGCTCTCAGTCAGCACACTCTGCAAGATTTATGCCAGAAACGGGATGCTCAGAGTCAAATTCAGCCGATGTATTACATCTAGCAACAATGAGTCTAGCAACGTTTTGGTAATACGCATGTACCGCATGGACTGGGGATGTCTTGCCGCAACGCCAAACTACCTGTGGCAGGAAAGGACGTTAAATTTTTGCTAAAAAGTACGGTTAATCGATCAATAAATGGTACTTATTGATACATCTAGAGGTCGCAAAGTTCTGTAGCGTGAAGCAAATTGGAGTTACAAGCATCGTGGGAATTACAGTCGATAACGTCTCGAAACGGTTTGGCAGTTTCCAGGCCCTTGATCAAGTTAGCGTTGAGATCAAAACAGGTTCCCTCGTTGCCCTCTTGGGGCCGTCAGGTTCTGGTAAATCAACGTTGTTACGCTTAATTGCTGGATTAGAAAAGCCGGATACTGGCAAAATTTTTCTTACAGGCCGGGATGCAACGTTGGATAGCGTTCAGGATCGACGAGTCGGCTTTGTCTTCCAGCACTACGCCCTGTTCAAGCATCTGACGGTGCGACAAAATATTGCCTTTGGTATGGAAATTGCCAAGTGGCCCAAGCCACGCCTGCGCAACCGGGTTGAGGAACTGTTGGGCCTGGTGCAACTGCATGGATTGGGCGATCGCTATCCCTCTCAGCTTTCTGGTGGTCAACGGCAGCGCGTTGCCCTAGCCAGAGCCTTAGCCCTGGAACCTAATGTGTTGTTGCTGGATGAACCCTTTGGCGCACTGGATGCCAAGGTGAGAAAGGAACTGCGAAGCTGGCTGCGACATTTACATTCAGAAGTGAACGTGACGACGGTATTTGTCACCCACGACCAGGAAGAAGCAATGGAAGTGTCGGACGAATTGGTGGTGATGAATCAGGGACGAGTAGAACAGGTCGGTTCTGCTGCTGAGTTGTACGACAATCCTGCCACACCGTTTGTCATGAGCTTTATTGGCCCAGTAAATATCCTGCCCAGCCATGCTTCTCTGGTGCAACAGGCAGGAATTGAGGCTAGCAATCCCAATGTGTTTCTGCGGCCGCATGATCTGTTAATTACTCGTTATGCTGAGGACTTTACGGTGCCAGCCGTAGTTGATCGCATTGTGTATTTGGGCTGGGAACTGCAAGTGGAATTGTTGTTGGAAGATGGTCAGGCGATCACGGCTTATCTAACTCGCGAACAAAGCGATCGCCTGAATCTGAAACCCCAGCAACAGGTATTTGTAAAACCCAGAAAGGCGCGATCGTTCGCCCTGAATCAGTAAAAACCTGGTGATAGTTCTCCGCTAGAAGTATATTGGCCCTTTCCTTTGAAAGGACTTCGCGGTTCTTTAAGAACCGTCTTCTGATTTTTTTGCGACGCCCTTTCTTTCAGATTTTGATATCTTTGGCAACCCTTATTGAGAATGGTGCAAGATCTCAGTTAAGGATTTCTTCACCTCATCACTTCACAGACTGAGTAAGCTGTAGGAAACCTGCGCGATTAGACTGATGAGTACAGCCCAAGTAACTGATCTACCGGTTCTGAATGAATTGATTGATGACTTGCCAAATATTTCTGGCTGGGAAGATGCCGTGCAAACCGTGACCAGCAAAACGGATCCGGTGTTTTTACCCAGGACGAATATTGCGTTAGAGTCAGTGAGATCAGCGTTTGCGATCGCCCTGCATATGCACCAACCGACAATTCCAGCGGGATGGGACGGCGCTTTGATCAACAACTTGCAGTATATGTTTGAGCATCCCCAAGAAGGAGATAACCACAATGCGGGAGCCTTTGCCTGGTGTTATGCGCGGATGGCTGATTTCATTCCCGAACTGGTAGAGCAGGGATATCGTCCGCGAGTGATGCTGGACTATTCTGGAAATCTGCTGTGGGGTCTGCGACAGATGGGTCGGGGAGGTGTACTGGACAATCTGAAGCGCATCACCTGTGATCCGACGTACCAGCCCTATGTGGAATGGTTGGGAACAATGTGGGGCCATGCGGTCGTCCCTTCTACCCCAATTCCCGATATCAAGTTGCATATCCAGGCATGGCAACATCATTTTGCCGCGATCTTCGGTTGGGATGCTCTGGCGCGGGTAAAAGGTTTCTCGCCACCAGAAATGCATTTACCGAATCATCCTGACACCCTGTATGAATTGGTCAAAGCCCTCAAGCAGTGTGGCTATCGCTGGATGTTAGTCCAGGAACATACGGTAGAGACTCTCAATGGAGAAGCTTTGGGATATAAACATATTCCTCATCAATTGCTGGCTCGCAACTCCCAAGGTGAAATGCTCAGCATCACGGTGTTAATTAAAACTCAGGGTTCAGATACTAAATTAGTAGGACAGATGCAGCCCTATTATGAAGCTAAATCGCAACAGTCTAAACCAGTTTTAGGAAACGTTTTAGTTCCACCCTTAGTCACTCAAATAAGTGATGGAGAAAATGGTGGAGTGATGATGAATGAATTTCCTTCAGCCTTCAAAGCTGCCTGGTATGACCAGAAACAACAATCCGATGTGGTGGGAATGACAGGGACGGAATACCTGGAACTGCTTGCAGCAGCAGGTGTGCAGTCAGAAGATTATCCAGTTTGTTTACCTGTCGGTCAATCTCAACTCTGGCAACGGGTTCCCCCAGAAAATTGCACCCCGGAAGCAGTGGCAAACGCGATCGCGGCCATTCAACAAACGAACCCCAGCTTTCACATGGAAGGAGCTTCCTGGACCAATCACATGAGTTGGGTACAGGGTTATGAAAATGTCCTGACTCCCATGACCCAATTGAGTGCCCGATTTCATGAGAAATTAGATCCCCTGTTACAGAATTCATCCGGCCATTCGGTTCCCATCACGCGCACGTCTGCTTATCGTCGGGCCTTGCTCTATAACCTGGTGTTACAAACCAGTTGCTTCCGCTATTGGGGTCAGGGACTGTGGACAGACTACGCCCAAAAGATTTTCGAGCAGGGACTCAAAACTCTAGCTTAGGGATTTGCCGTTAATATAGTGTACCGGCTGTAGGATGTGTGAGGCGCTAGCCGTAACGCATCGTAGGGATTGTATTTTCGCGCAAGCCCTTTAACAGCAAGAACCTATGCGGAACAGGTCTCTCAAGCGCACAATTAACGTAGCTGGGACGATCTATAACCACTGTATTGCGCTGCACAAACGGTACTACCGGATGTGGGGCAAGCACTTGAATTGTGCCAAACTTCAGGCTCACCTTGCCAAATTGCGCCATCGCAAACCGCTCTGGCAAACGTTAGGCTCTCAGGCTGTCCAGGACATTTGCCAACGGATTGAGAAAGCCTACCAGTTGTTTTTCAAGTACCACCACCAGGGGGTGAAGCCGCCGGGATTCAAAAAGGTGAAGAAATACAAATCCTTCATGTCGAGGGTCAAAATAATCGTCTCACAATGCTCAAGCGCCAGATGTCTGAAAGAGCTGGTCTGGACTTATTGGCAAAACGATTGATTTTAACCAGTTGAGCAGAGCAGGGTTTCTACCAAGGCTCATTTTTCGGATCACCACAAGTGGACGTGAGAACGTGGTGTGCCTCGTCGTTCAGCACCCTTCAATGGGGGAGGCTCTGCATCCCTGTTTCACCACAGCGGGGTCACCTGACTTCTCGGCCCGGACACGGTGGGCGTTGGGTTTCTGCCAGCAGGCAAACAGGGGTTCGAGAAAGGTGGGATTAAGGGTGGAGGAGGTCATGGAAATTAGAAGGAGAGCTTTTGAAATAGGTTAGTCACGGGTAGCGTAAATCCGGGAATCACCTCTTCCCCATCTAGAGAATCGATAGATTTCAGCAGGCGATCGGGTTCTTGGGCACAGCGATAAACCAGTACATAGTGCTGAGTTGGGCTAATTACCCAAACCAAGCGGGCATCATTGTCAAAATACTCAGTAATTTTCGCTTCTATTTCCTCTACTGTGTTGCTGGGGGATAGAATTTCTACCGCAAGATCGGGTGCGCCTTCTAGAAAGCCAGTTGGTAATTCGGTCATGCCTTGCAAACGCTCTTTGGCAAAGAAGGAAATATCAGGAGAGCGTTTATTGCCATTTTTCATTTTGAAGGCGGTACTGGAATCAAACAAAGCTCCTAGTTTTTGGGCATTGACAACAGCAAAGAGAGCAGAGCTTAAAATGATGGCAAGATTGCCATGCAATGCCCCTGAATTTCCCATATCAATTAATTCTCCGTTGACAATTTCATAGCGATGCCCATCCTTGGGCAGTGCCATGAATTCTTCATCTGTCCAAAACTTTTTATCAGTTTTTAATTCAGTTGCGGTAGACACGAATTACCTCCTTACAATTACTGCACATCACGTTGTGGGTGACGGGTTTGCCCGGTTGCCAATTGAAATCTATGGCCCAAAAGTCAATGAAATCAAAGCCGCTTTTGATCGCCCGTTCTTTGATCGCTTCTAGTTCTTTGGTGGGAACTTCGGCGAGGGCAGATGCAAATCCATTTCAAACTCCCAGGCCAGACAATAGCACTCCCGCCCGCCCGCCTGCGCTGTGGCCTGCGCTACCTGTTTGGCTTCTTCGTGGGTAAACATCGAGTCAATGCCACTAAAGTGAACACTACGAACTATTCCGGTTGCCAGGGGAGCCAGTCTTCATCCAAGGCTTGCTCTAGGACAAATTCTGGTTCTTCAGGAATTAGTTTTCCACTGAGGTCGCTGGCATCCAAAAATAGCTTTCTACCATTTTTGTATTGTTTGACAAAAACATCATTCAAAAAGGACTTCAAGCTTGGACTCGCTCCCAACTCCTCTTGAATTTGCAGTCGAAAGTTTCGCACTTCTAATTTCCAACCTCGTAAGCACATCTCTCGCTCAGATTTCCAATATTTGATCTTGAGAAGATGTTCACAAAGGCGCATGAGATAACGCGAAACTGCGTGTTTTTGACTCCTACCCAAGCTCTCAATCTCCTCAATTAAATTTTCCAGATCAAGATTACTAAAGTCTTTTGCTTTCAATTGAGCAACGGTTTGATCCAACCAAAGTTGATAGTCTGTGTCATATAACGTGACAGATTTGGTTTTGACTTCAGATTGCATGATTAAATGCCTCCATGACTACGAACTTAGAGGGTTACTGTTTCAAAGGCGATGCGTACAGGACTATCAGAAGGAGATAGAAAGTTGAGTTTTTCAAAGCCGATTACCTGACCCCACCTAGCAATATCCACCTCCCGCCGATCGCCATACTCGTCATAGTTACCCTCCCACACCAGTTCCGTGCGCATCTGGGAGAGCGGGTGCGGGTTGTGAGGGCCGTAGGTGGGCTGCTGGGTCATGGAAAAACAGGAAGGCGCAAAGGTTTGCCCTCAATTATAGTTAAGAGTCAGGCATGGGAATCCACACCTAACTCTTAACTCTCAACTCTTAACTTTTAACTTGCTCAATGACTAGCTGGCCAGATACTCCCGCACCCGCGCTTTACGACGACGAAGGTGATCCAGGGCTTGCCGTTCCAGTTGACGAACCCGTTCCCGGCTGATGTTCATGCGTTCGCCGACCTTAGCCAGGGAGAGTTCGTGGCCGTCTTCCAGACCGAAGCGGAGGGAAATGACTTCCCGTTGTTGGGGGGTCAAGTCAGCCAGCAGGGTTTCCAGATCCTGACGCAGGGATTCTTGCGCCATGAAGTTTTCTGGGGAAGGGCCATCGTCTTCCAGCAGGTCTTGCAACTCGGTGTCCTGGTTATCACCCACGCGGAGATCCAGGGACACGGGTTGCCGTGCGATCGTCAGGAATTCCCGAATTTGGGCAGGTTCTAACTCCAGGGCTTCGGCAATTTCCATGGCAGTTGCGGCCCGTCCGAGCTTCTGGGACAATTCCCGCTGAACCTTCTTAATCTTGTTCAGCTTCTCGGTAATGTGGATAGGCAGACGAATGGTTCGAGCCTGTTGCGCGATCGCCCGCGTGATGGCTTGGCGAATCCACCAGTAGGCATAGGTTGAGAACTTGTAGCCACGGGTGGGGTCGAATTTCTCAACGCCCCGCTCCAGGCCCATTGTTCCTTCCTGAATCAGATCCAGGAATTCGAGATTCCGCTTCTGATACTTCTTGGCGATCGACACCACCAGGCGCAAATTCGCTTCGATCATCTTCTGCTTGGCACGATGGCCACGTTGCATGATGCTCTTCAACTCCGCCTCACTCATATTGTTGTGGGCGGCTAATTCCTGATCAGTGGGTTCGTGATCTAGCTTCTTGGCAAGGGCTTCTTTCTGATCTTGAAGCGCCATCATTTGTTGAACCTGCTTCCCGTAAACAATCTCCTGTTCATGGGTAAGCATGGGAACGCGACCTATTTCGTGCAGATAGGTCCGAACCATGTCTGCCGTAAAGGTAGATTTGGTGGTTTTAGGTTTAGCAGTGGCAGTGGTCATGGGTGCGCGATCTACTCCGTAAACAAAGACTGAAGAATGGAACTGAACAGGCACCACCCAATTCTGCGATTAACGTCTCTGCTGCAGAAATTGTGGAGAAGTGCCCTGGTGAGCAAAAGTAGAGATGGCTAGCTATATCACTTGCACTAATGGGAAAGAACTCGATCGAAAAACTGGAGGTCTAAGGAAGATTCAACAGTTTCACCTGCGAAACGATTGTGCGGTTGAATCGGGCAGTACAGACAAAATTCACTAAACTCGGAATCATTATGAGTTCATATTTTTATCGTACCAGAATTATAGACGGGAGTAAAGCCTTTTTGTTTCCCCCTGGAGGATGATCTAGGTAGGTGATATTGACACGCAACTGAGAAGGGCAAACGTTGGCTATTCGGGGGTTGATGACTGTAGCAACGTGCTTCATGGTGTCTGGCTGAACTCTGCCTATACATACTATGGTGAATGAATTCTTTGAATATAAACAGTCTCAATTGAGAGTAATAACCGAACTTTTGACGGCGGTTCTACGGACAGGGGTAGAGATGACCGATCCGGGGATTGGGGGTCAGGGATCAGGGTTTGGGGGGTTGGAATGGTTATCAGGAACGGGTTCAAGTTTTACTCGATCAGTTGTAGCCGAGGAGTTTAACTGTGGTGTGAAGGTAATACGTCTGTTGTATGACGGGTGGATCTATCGACCCATGACTCATCAAAATCCTAAATCCGCTTTTGCGGCTTCTGCAGCTTTGAAGACGAAGGCATCGGGGGCTTCGTTCCAGGCGGTGTCCCCCACTTCCGCATAGAAGGTTTCGTCGTAGGGACGGGTGCGGATGACAACAGGCATGGGAACGGCATGGCCGAGAATTAACGCCTGTTGTTTGGAGTCCAGTTTGGCCAAGACCGATCGCAGCGCCTGCCCCCCGGAAACTCCAGTGAAAATTGCGTCAATGTCTTTTTCATCATTCAGCAGTGCCGTAATCCGAGTCCCAATTTGAGACATGACTTCGTTGTCAATGCCGGAAGGACGCTGATCGACCACCAGCAGGGTGACAAAGTATTTCCGCATTTCACGGGCGATCGTCCCAAAAATCGTCTGTCCGACAGTGGCCGGATCCAGGAAGCGGTGCGCCTCTTCAATGGTAATTACCAGTTGGCGGGGGCGATCGCTGACATTTTTAGTCTGCAAAAACTTCTCGGCCTTCTGCACATAGGCGTGGTGAATCCGACGGGCAATCACGTTCGTGGCCAGCATATAGGACAGCAGATTGGACTGAGAACCAAACTCAATCACCACATGCTTTCCGGCTTCTAGAGAATCCAGAATCTGCCCCACGTAGTTATGAGGACAGGAGTTGCGGATATACTTCAGGCCATCCAAGCGGGTCAGTTTGCGTTGCAGGGCCATGATGGACGATTTACTGCCCATCTTCGTCTCACAAAACTCCTGAATTTCACTGTTGCTCAGGGTCAGCAGTCGATTAATCCAGGACTTGCCAAACTCGTTACGGAGAATAATCGCGTTTTCCAGACTGGCTTCCGACAGGTTTAACTCGCCCCGTACCAGCATCAGGTCTTCGACATCAATCTGGTCGTAGCCGATGTAAAGTTCCTGGGCATCCCGTACCCCTCGCCGTTTGGTGGATTCTGGATCCAGGGTGTAAATCTGCACCTGGCCAGGAAACAATTGCCGCAGTCCTTTCACGGTGCTGAACTGCTTGCCTTCTCGGGTTGCCTCCCAGCCGTACTCGGAGTGCATATCAAAGATCAGGTTGACAGCGGCCTGCTTGCGGATAATGCCCGACAACAACAACCGGGTAAGAAACGACTTCCCCGTTCCCGATTTGCCAAACACCCCATTACTCCGTTCCACAAAGCGATCGAGATCCAGACAAATGGGCACATCAATATCCATCGGCTGCCCGATCGCAAAATTTCTCCGGTGCGGGTCATCTTCCCAGCCGAACACTGCCCGAAAATCCCACTCACTCGCGTCATACACCTGACTGAAATGACTGGGAATGGTTTTGACAGGCAATAGTTCAATGTCAGCGCTGGAATTGGCCTGATAGGAAGCCAGTTTTGAGTTTTGAGTTTTGAGTTTTGAGTTTTCTTTCTTGGAATTTTGGATTTTGGATTTTGGATTTTGGATTTCTCCCCCCAATCCCCGCTCCCTGCTCCCTGCTCCCTGTTCTTGATTCATCATCAGCATCGGTGACAGATTTGCTGTTCCATAGGTGCCGCTGCCAGCCAGAACTTCTTGCAGAAAGGTGTTGTCTGGTTCGGGGGGATTGGCCAGAATGCGGGGACTGCTGGTTCCTAAGGAGACATCCGTTAACATGCAGAAGAAGCGCGATCGCCGGCCCTGAACGACCAGAAACTTGCCGACTCGCATATCTTCTACCGACACATCTGCGTGCAGGCGAACTTCCAATCCCTGACTGAGAGAGCCTTGAATAACGGAACCAAGTGGTTGCTCTGGGTTCATGAATTCCCTGGCGATCGTTGTCCGTTAGCGGACAAAAGAAACTCCGTAACTTTTAATAATACATTGGTTCTACAGAAATTGGTAGATCTGTTCTAGTCAAATAAGAAACTAAACCTTGTCCAAGTCCAGAACCGTAGTTTCTCTTATAGGAAAACTCCAGTTC
>JBBIQC010000075.1:5657-12077 GCA_037442585.1 Oscillatoriales cyanobacterium bin_317 | reverse complement strand
ATCTGCCTCACTCCAACTGCTTCGATTCCGACTTTTTCAGCAAGCCCTAGTTAAATTTTGCTAGTGTGCTATTAAGCTGCATTCGCTAATCTTTGTTTAGCGGATGGTAGCGGCATGATTAATTGTGCTGAAAGCCCCTGGAGGCCATAATCATGACGGAGTTGTTGCAAAGCTCAGGCCAACTGGATTTAGCCGCTGTCTTCCAGTCAGGCTGCTTCTTCCCCTCACCAACAGCCTGGGAAGACCAAGTTTTTTACTTTTTAATGCTCGATCGCTTTTCTGACGCTCAAGAACAGGGCTATCGGGATGTCGCTGGTCAACCTGCTCAGAATGGCATAACCCCCATGTATACCGAAGCCGATCGGGGGAATGTGGTCGCAACAGAGACGGATGCCGCACAGTGGCGAGAAGCGGGCAGTCGCTATGTGGGTGGGACGCTGTTTAATGCCGTGCAGGGCAATCCTGCGATTCCCTTTGCTAAACTTACTCCACAGTCTTTGCCAGATAGCGATGGAGCGGTGTGGTCTGTGGAGTTTATTACTGTTCCTGAAGCTGGATTTGTGATTTTTCAATAATTTAGGCATCTGTGATGTTTAATCAAAGCATTCTATCAACTGGTGATCACTGCGATTCTCCAACTAGCGATCGTTGTGTTGTTTATTTGCTACGTCGCCAAAGAATCCGGAGTCGTAGAAATACGCACAACATTAGTCAATCTCACTCCATCCCAGCGTCCCTCAAGCCACTGATGGATCAGGTGGCAATGATGGTAGTCACGATCGCTGGGCAGGTGCAGTTCATCTCCCAAGAAGCAGAACACTTGTTGGCTCAGTATTCTTTATTCTGCACTTCCCAAAGACTGCCAGATTGCTTATATCAATGGTTTCAGCATCAAATTGCACAACTTTCTGATAACGGAAATGATCCCTCCTTGAGTTCCCCCCTACATCTGGAGCAAACGGGACGACAGTTGATGATTCGCTTTCTATCCGATTCCTTCCAGGGATCCTATCTCTTATTGTTGGAGGAACGCCAATTACCTTCCCTCTCCGTTTCCGATTTGGAATTGATTGGGCTGACCAAACGGGAGGCTGAAATCCTCTTCTGGGTGGCAAAAGATAAAAGTAATGCGGATATTGCCAGACTTGTGAATTGTCGGGAAGGAACAGTCCGGAAACATTTAGAAAATCTGCACCGAAAATTGGGGGTGCAAACCCGGACAGCCGCCGTTATGGTTGCTCTGGAGCGGCTGGGCTTCCTGCAAGCATGATTGTCTTGTTTCTGGCAACAGCCTGTCTGTGCTGCTTACCTTGATTGCGGCCATTGCATAATCCTGACCGTGATTTGTTACAAAATCGTCATATTCCTATACGCGGATCATCGTATTTATTTTGAATTTAATTTGCGCCAGTATGGACTTAACACTGTATTTTCGTTAACTGATGCAAAGACTGCTACGTCTATACGGAAACTGGCCGATACTAGACTAGAGGGGGAGTTTATGCCACTCAAACTGATCACCGGCAATTTCAAAATTTTACATACTGCTCCCGATGGCGATTCAGTGAAGTTTTATCCTGATGATTTAGACATCTGGAAGAAGTTGGGCATTAAAGTTCGCGCTAACCATGCTGGAGGCGTACAACTTCGTTTAGATGCCATCGATGCCCTAGAAACCCACTACCAGCCTCGAATTGGTGGCTTGGGTATGCAGCATCAGCCAAAAGCATTGGGCCAGGAAGCTGCATCAGAACTATTAAAGTTCTTGGGATTTACTCACGTAACCCGCAATGCTGAACAAATCGTTACAGCCGCTACTCCTCAACAAGTTCCGGGCTTTATTCTAACCCGCTTCGCTGACACCTATGGGCGTTGCGTTGCCTTTGTCTTCAAGGGGCAAGCTCCGAAAGCGGATCATAACGGTGAGATTTACATCGATAAATCTCTGCTGCATCAGAGTGCAAATGATCATCTCTTAGCAACCGGGTTGGTTTATCCCACCTTTTACTCCAAGCTGTATCCTGATCTGCGTCAGGAAATGACGAAGACGGCGGATAAGGCCCGACACAATAAGAAAGGAATCTGGCAGGAAGATAAAACAACCAATGGCTTTGTTCTCGAAAGTTTGAAAACGATTACTGACCAGGTTGTAATTTTACCCAAACTTTTCCGTCGCCTTTTAGATTACCTAGCCATTAATGAGGGCAGTGTTTCTCTGGCAGGATTTAAAGACTATCTGGAATCGCGTGACGATCGCCTGATCATCCTTCCCAGTACACATGTGACAGGGTTTGATTACGTCATTGAGGTGAAAGATCAAACCATCAAAATGACTCAGGATCCGGAACATCTGGTCTTTATCGAAAAGTGAATCTCATCAGGGGTTGATTGAAAGGAGGTATAAAATCCATGTCTTTAGCAACCTATGGAGTATTGAAAGCGCGAACACTGGATCGCAAAATTGATCCACCTACTGATCAATCTCCTCACTATCAAGTTCTGGTGACGGACGGAGGGGAAAAACACCGAATTGCCATCAATGTGAAATCGCAAGAAAGCCCTTCCGACTTGCTGTATCTGGTGGACGATAGCTTTCAGCACTCAATTTTGACTTCTCTGCAAAACTTGAGTACAGGCTTTCATAAATTGGAGCATCGACCGGGGGGTATGGCTCTGGATTTTATTCGTGGCAATTTGTTCAATCCAGAGGATATGAAGCCTTTGCCGCCTGATGTTCCTGGTGCGGGCAATGATTTGAAAGAATTAATTGATCTGTATATTCAACGTGCGCTGCAGTCCGAAGATGCTATCCTGTACGCCTTTGGGGCTTCCTGGGGGCCAGAATCCCATAAATCCGATCAGTACTTCGGCTTTCTCCCTGGCAGTGGCATTCATGACATTCACATGAATCAGGGCAGTGTGGGCAAATTCCAGCAGGATAACGGCGTGTATCAGGACGGCGGCCTGTTGCTCCAATTCCCCTCACGCAATCAATGGATCGGCATCTTTCTGGCCTTCCAATCCCAATGCTTCCATACGGATGATCAAACGGGGAATATTATTAAATCGATCTGTGAAAAACCCCCTGTGGCCGCGGCTGTTCAGATTGTGGCGGCACTGGTGAATCCGTTGGGAGCCGATTCGGGTAAGGAAACCGTAACGCTGCTGAATGTATCGCCAGAGACGGTCAACCTCAAGGGCTGGGCTTTGGCGGACAAACAAAAGCATAAATATCTGATTCAAGATCTATCCCTTAAGGCTGGGGGTGTAGCTACCATCGCTCTCAAGGATGCGGCTATGCAACTCCCCAACGAGGGCGGCATTATTACCTTACTGAATCCTCAGGGCATTAAAGTGCATGGGGTTTCCTACACCCAGGAACAGGCTCAGAAACAGGGCTGGACTGTGGTGTTTTGAGTGGGAGGGCGATCGCTCGATCGTCCAGCGGTTTAATGTAATTTTCCAAATCAAGGAGTGAGAGTCTTTCTGGACTGGAGCAAACGACAACGGAGGATGTATTTATGGAACGTAAGTTTTTTGTGACTATTGTTGCGGCCAATCGGCGTGCTCTGTTGAATCTGGCAGATTATCAGCTCGATCTATTCCAGGCTACAGAAAAAGCTGCAGATAATCAGGAATTTACCATTGAGGGGTTACTCTCTCTCGCTCAGATTGAGCAACTGGTGATGGCTGGTTATCGCGTGCTGATCCAGGATGAATCATCCAAACGGGCACGGGCCACGCAGCAGGTGAGTGGATTGCAAGAGTGGATGCGATCGATGGGGGAGGAGCGCCCTGATGAGGAAGGACCCATCAGTACTGACATTAGTGCTGCACCGCCTGCGGGATATTTAACAGTAGCCGGCATAGAATCTAGTCTGCAATATCTCGCTGCTGCTTACTCCTCAATCTGTCAGTTGATTCAACTACCGGAGCAAACCTGGGAACACCGAACGAGCCGAGCGATTAAACTGGGCAAGGGAACGGGTGTCAAGCGTCCTGGTGTCTTGTTATTAGGCGGTGTGCATGCACGGGAGTTGGTGAACCCCGATCTGCTCCTATCCTTGGCTTTGAAATTATGTCAGGCGTACAAAGCGGGGACGGGATTAAAATTTGGTAACAAATCCTACGATGCTGCCAGTATTCAACAAATTATCAACACATTGGACTTGTTTATCTTCCCGTTGGTGAATCCGGATGGGCGGGCGTTTGTGCAGTCGCCGACTGGAGATGCCATGTGGCGCAAGAACCGCAATCCTAACCCTGGTCAGTCTTGCCGAGGCGTTGATCTCAATCGCAACTTTGATTTTCTGTGGTCAAGTGGAATTGGCACTAGCTCGAATCCCTGCAGCGAGACGTTCAAAGGTCAGCAGCCCTTCTCTGAACCCGAAACGCGCAATGTCCGCTACTTGCTGAATACTTATAAAAACATCGCCACGATGCTCGACATTCATTCCTATTCAGGATTGATTATGTATCCCTGGGGAGATGACGATGAGCAAACCACCAATCCCACGATGAACTTCCACAACCCTGCCTATGATGGTTTGCGCGGAAGAGTTGGAGACACGACTTACAAAGAATACATTCCGAAAGCAGATTTGACTTGGTTTGTGAAAACTTGTAACCGAGTTAGAGACGGCATCAAAGCGGTCAGAGGCACAGTCTATACAGTACAACCGAGTGTGGGCCTCTATCCCACCACGGGTACTTCAGATGATTATGCGTACAGTCGCCATTTTGTTGATGCTGGCAAATCCAGGGTTTTAGCGGGGGTGATCGAAACAGGACGAGAGTTCCAACCTCCCTATTCGGAAGCCCTGAATATCATCGCTGAAATTTCGGCTGGGTTGATTGAATTCTGTCTGGCTTCTATTTCCGCTCTAGAAGCTACATCAGAAGTCGCTTCAGAAGCTGTTCTGGAGCAGGTATAGAGTGCTGCCAGCGATGCGATCGCAGATCTTGAAAAGACTGAGCGGTTTTACAGGACTGCGATCGCAAAACTTGAATTGACCACACCTCAAAAGTTAGATGTTTATTCAACTGATTGCATTGAAAAAGAGGAGATTGGGTTATGCTGAGCCAGCTTGAGACGAAAGATTCATTCGATGCTTCTGAACCAAGGACATCTACCCAGAATAAAGCCCCAAATTTATCTTTTAAAGATTGGCTCAATAACTTACATCTTCTTGTAACAATTGTTCTCGCTATCTGTACATTTTTGTTGAATGGACAAATTCAAGTAATCCAAGATAGATTTAAAAGAAATCTGGATTTCATGCATGAAATTAAACCCGCTATCAGTGAGCTATCAGAAAACAAGAACATCGCCAAGTCTAAAATGACCTTAATTAGTTTATATACACTTGCTGAAAATGATAAAAATAAATATATTTTAGTCAATCTTGCTTCAGCAAGTGACAAATTAGAGTTAATGGAAACAATCTATAATTTGCTAGAGGGTGAATATCCACAGGGTATTACAGCAGATACATTGAAGAACAACTCTGTTCTTACTGCTGCAAAGGTAAGATTAGCTAAAAAACTTGAAAAGTCATCTAGCCCGGGAATTTCACCAGATCAAACTAATGACAACCCAGTTAGGAATATAGGTGATAGAAATAATAAACAAAAAAGAGAATTAGTGCAGGCATCAGCTAATCTGCTTAGTCAATTAACTCCTAATGGAACTTCAGGATGGATATACTTTGGTCGTGAGCCTACTCGTATGGGAGACAATATCATTAGAGAGAATATTAGTGATGCTATTCCATTTAATGAAGCGCAAGCGATTCTTGATTCTCCTAAGCAGGGCGGAATTTTAACTACACCTAAATATATTATTATCAGAGAAGATATAAATCTTAGATCAGACCGTCCATCTAATTATTATAAGGTCGATCAATTGCCTGGATTGATTGGTGTATTAAAGAAAGATTTAAAGGTAGAAGTTCAAGCTATTTACCGAGTTTATTCTGTCAATAAGCGTATAGGAGTTTGGGCTAAAGTTAAAGTTGTTAAATAGGATATTGCTCAAACCAGAGATGATTTTTTGCTAACAGCCATAATGAAAGGGCTAGGAGGCTCACTATGAGCGAACGCAATTGGATTAGTGTCAACAATGCAAATGCAGGAGCACCCAGCGAAACTGAAGTGAGTAAAACCGTTACACGACTTGCTACTGCAACGATGCAAGATGCGGGGCAGCGTATAGGGGTAACGGTCACTTATCGCGTGGGCGGCTTTTGGGAGGGAGTTGTAGAAGGTGCGACGTTTCGGCAGTTAGAAGTACCTTCAGCGACTCAGATGGAACAGGCAGGGGCACCCGCAATCCCCAAGGATGGCATCTTTGTTGCAGTTCCAGTAGATGCGATGAACGTTGAGGTGAAGGTGATCGATAAGACGACGATGCCCTTAGAT
>JBBIQC010000075.1:0-5647 GCA_037442585.1 Oscillatoriales cyanobacterium bin_317 | reverse complement strand
AATCGATTTGGCTCCAGCACCGCAACAATTTAAGGAAGCAGAGTTCCGGGTGGTGTATCAACCTGATCCAGCTATTTATGGAACTGATACACCTTTCCCAGGGCGCGATTTTGATTTCCTGGGATTGAAGACCATTGCAGGGCTTAAGGTTGCTCACATTTTTGTTTACCTGGGACAGTACTGGCCCAAGTCACGGCGGATGGAACTGGTACAATCCATGACGCTTGAGGTCAGTTACCAGACTCCCCCCGCTCGCGATCGGCATCCCAGCAGAAAACCCCAGGAATTACCTGAACATAGTCTGATTCTGGGACTGGATCTGCTCGATGGTGACCAGGATTTTTCATCCAGGGTTGAGGATCTTTTTGAAATCGATGATATCAGTGTGCTTGAGGGTACCTTTCCGTCTCGTCGTCCAGATCCAGGCATATCGTTGCTGGAAACGGTTGAAAGTGAGGGCCAGGATCCTGCCCTGATAGGTGATGTGATGCCAGAGAAGACTTTACGGACAGATGCCCCTAAGCTCAAAATCCCAGGGTTGATTGCGGAATATGTGATTGTCACAAGTAGTACCCTGTCTGCTGCCGTGGAACCACTGCGGCTGGCCAAAAGCGGCTGGCCCTATTATGCGAAGGTGGCCTGTACCGAGGATATTCAGCAGGAATTTCCGGCAGCCAGTCTCAAGGACTCGATCAAATCGTTCATCACCTGGGCAACAGCGAACTGGCGAACTCCCCCACGGTTTGTCGTTCTGGCTGGGGATACCGATGTTATTCCTATGCATATCTACAACCAGAATGGTGGATCGTATGCCTCAGATCATTACTATGCAGATATTTCCGGTGATCTTGTTCCTGAACTGGTCGTATCCCGGTTACCCACCTCAGATGCCGCAACCCTCAAGAGCACTTGTGAATATCTAACTCGTTACGATGGCTATCGGGGTGGAGACTGGGGTGGTTGGCAAAACCGAGTCATGCTCTGTGCTTATGCCAGTTCCACCTATGAAACTACCTGTGATGATATTGAGGCTAAGATTAAGAGTCGCTATGACGTGATCAAACGGTATGCCAAGAACACCTCTAAGACCGATGTGATCAACACGATGAATGATGGTGTCCTGTTCTCAGTCTATCGAGGACACGGTTCAAAAACAGCCTGGTCAGCCAGCAATGGTCTCAACACAGGTGATGTGGCGAGTTTGAACAACCCGACCTGGCCACCATTTGTCTTGAGCATTTGCTGTGAAAATGGCTGGATTGATGACAATTCCTTAGAAACTATTGCGGAAGCGTTCATTCGCCGCCGCAAAGCAGTGGCTATACTTGCCGCTTCACGGGATTCCTGGACTTATCCCAACAATGATTTTGCGAAGTACCTGTTCGATGCGGTAATGACGGGTGGGTGCTATGCAGCCGGAGATATTGTCCGGTTCGCCAAGACGAAAATGGTTCTCAACCACAGTACGTCTACTTATCACCAAGACAATACCGTGATGTACAACCTGTTCGGCGATCCAACTGCACGGGTTGCAAGTAATGCTGAATACCTGCGTGGTAGTTGGGCAATGGATCATGATGGTTGGCGAGGAACTCTCAACGTCACACGAATTTGGAACTACCGGGTCGAAAGTTCGGGAGGGTATGCTGCACCTGTCTGGAGTGTTTCTGGCACCTATGTCGGATCAGACAACAAATCCTATAACTTTGTCGGTACATTGGGTGGCTTTGATCCGAATCAACTGGGAACGGGTTCCAAACGCAGCGATCTCAAGTTTGAAATCAATGTTGCCTTTTCTGCATCGAACAATCAGCGTTTTGTAGGATATGTCCACTCATGGTCTCGTACTCGGATATCGGGAATCTGCTGGTGGTCGAATCATCCATTTGGCTGGACAGCCTCCAAAACCTAAAAGGGTGTTTTAAAAGCCCCAGTTCATATCCTAAACCAAGTCCAGCTAGAGAACTGAAGTCTTCCTATAGGAAAAACTACGGTTCTGGACTTGCAAAAGGTTTAGATCTGTAAGGGCGTAGCATTCGGATAACAGTTTTGCGGTGTTTTTCAGGGGTCCTTGGCCGAATGCTACGCCCCTACGTGGGCGATCGCGACTTCTCAAACATCCTCTAAAGCAGCGCAGTCAGGAGAAAGCCCTATAACTTCGATCAAGGGCGATGTTATTTGAATTCAACAGGGGGGACGTGGTTATGAATCAAACAAAATTAGCGATCGCCTGTCAGGGTGGAGGTAGCCATACCGCTTTCACAGCAGGAGTGTTGAAAAAACTGCTGGAATTGGGCATTCCCAAACCCTATGAGTTGATTGCCCTGAGCGGCACATCGGGAGGTGGAATTTGCGCAGCAGCAGTCTGGTATGGACTGTTGAAAAGGAATCAGGGGGCTAAAGAACCAGCTTACAAGGCTCTATTAGAGTTTTGGAACGATAATTCGGCTCAGCAGTGGTGGGAACAGTCCTGGAATAACTGGATGGTGGAAACTTTACATTTGCAGTCGTCTGGAATTGTACCCACGTTTGAAACCAGCCCCTATACCTCGGAAGATATGTTCAATGTCTGGAAGTCACTCGCCCCCCGCAAAGAGTATTTTGACCTGAAAGCATTACTGGAAAAACACATTCACTTTCGAGAGATTCCAGCACTGAAGCGACCGTCTAGCCCCAGATTGCTGCTGGGAGCCGTGGATATCCTGTCTGGCGAATTTCAAACCTTTGACTCTGCTCAGGAAACTATTAGCGTTGAGATGCTCCTGGCTTCTGCCGCAATTCCCACCTTGTTTAAAGCTGTAGAAATTCAGGGAACTGCCTATTGGGATGGGTTATTTTCAGAGAACCCGCCTGTGGCTGACTTTATCACTGGCAGTGTGGATGAACGGCCGGACGAGATCTGGATTATCCGGATTAACCCGGAGCGGCGTGCAACTATTCCCACTAAAGTTGGGGATATTTTGGATCGACGTAACGAGTTATCCGGTAATCTGGCATTGAATCAGGAATTGCACATGATTCAGGCGGTCAATCAATGGATTGATAAGCAGTACTTTGATCAAACAGAAGCGCAACGGTTTAAGAGAATTACTGTGCAATTTATTGATATGAGTCCGGCCTTATCCAACTCACTTGACTATGCCTCAAAACTCGATCGCTCTCCAACGTTTATCCAAACTCTAATGACAGATGGAGAAAAGCAAGCTGAGGAATTTTTACAGAATTTAGAGATCACAGTCTGAGAGATTTCTGAGATAAAGGGACAATCGCAGGGCTTCAAACATGGAAGCGGCGATCGCTTCTTTCCTATCATTTGTTACAAGATCGTCATCAAGCTATACGCGGATCATCGTATTGCCTCTGGCGTTTGTTCCGGCAAGAATTAAATGGGTGCGTTATCAAACTCTCTAGTTCTCCATTTGCCTGAACGGAGGAGGGGATATGATGGATATAAGCAATCTGGCAGCTTGTGTTGAGGATGTCCGCTGCAATCAAGGTTGGGGGTGGGATCCCCATCCTGCCAACATTACCCAACCTCTGGTATGTACGAAGGTTACAGCGTTGGAACAGCACGCCTTACGGGAGATTCAGGATTGGCGTGACGAAGATGAACAGAGGGATGTTAGCGCCGGACACAGAGGGGTCTTGGTTTCGGATTTTCAATAACCAGGAGATGCTTTCCGACGATTAACCCAAATTATCACCAGAGTGATGGCGCGTTTCTCTACAGCATGAAGTCAGTAAGTTGAGGGAGATCAATCCTATCTTTACTTCTCTGAAGGGGGATGTTGAAGTGCGGGAAACGTAACGACACTGTTCCAAACATTAAATATAAGGAGTTCATGGTTATGGTGGAGGTCATTTTACCAGGCACCTATGTTACAGTCCGAGATGAGGCACTGATCAGTGCGGGTCAAGTTGTCTCTGGCAATATTGGAATTGTCGGCACTGCTTCCAAAGGGGAGTTAGACAAGGTTCAAATTATCGGCAGTTTCTCTGAAGCAAGGGAGTTCTTTGGAGATACTCAAGACAAGGATGGGCTGACGCTCATCCGGGCATTAGAACAGATCTATAACAATGGGGGGCGAACGGTTTATGCTGTTCGGACTGCCCAATGGGATAAGAATAAACAGCAGTCCTACGCCGTGGCAGCCGTGTATCAAACCAAAGATGAGACGAATGCTGCCCTCGTTCCCCTCCAAGCTAAAGAACCTGGAACTTGGGGTAATGAAATCCGGATCAAAATCAGTAGCGCCCCTGAAGACTCGATGACGGTAGTGACTGAAGAATTGCCTGGAACTGCCAAAAAACTGAAGCGTGCTCATGCTGTTGCAAACAGTGGACTCAATCGAATCACCGTGCGGCAAAAGAGTACAGGGCAGGTTCTCTCCTATCAAATTGTTTCTGGGAATCCTGCTGGCGATAAGCCTGAAGTTAAACTGGATGCCGATGGTAATTTGACTTTTACAACGCTAACGAGCGTTGCGCCAGTTGCTGAGGATACGATCGTTGCGACCTATCAAGTACCTGCCGCCAACAGTAAACTAGTCGAACTGACCTATCAAACCGTCAAGGAATCCTACCTGATTGCGGATGGTGCTCATTTAGCAGAACAAGTCAATCATTCAACCAAGGGTTCCAAACTGATTACAGTCGTCATTCCTTCCTCTGGGCCTCCCTCGGATTGGTTGAAACTTCCTAAAAATACCAGTGACAAGGGTGAACTATTTGGTAGTGGATTGGATGGACATACTAGAGGATCCAATGGGGAAGGTGCAACGGACACAGACTATAAAAGGAGTTTAGAACTATTAGAGAACGAGATCATCAATATCGTGCTCCTGGCAGGTCAGGATGTGAGTAATGCTCAAATGCTGGCAGTGCTGGATGGACACTTGAAAGCAACAGCAGAAATCAAGCGGGAACGAATTGGCATCATTGGTAGTGGTAGCACTGAGGATGTAGCAACGATCGCAGGACATCCCTGTAATAGCGATCGCCTGATCTTTGTCGCCCCCGGAATCCAAGTTACACCCACAGTAGCGCTGTCAGGTGCTTATACTGCCTCTGCTGTGGCTGGCTTGATTGCCTCCCTTCCGGTGCAAGCCAGTCCCACCAACAAATCCTTAACCATTCCGGGTTTAAGCAAGCGGTTTTCGTCCTCTCAGTTGGAAAATCTGGTGACACATCGCGTGCTGGTCGTAGAACAGCGGGATGGGTTTCGCATTGTTAAGGGCATCACCACGGCTACCAATACGGCCTGGCATCAAATCACTACTCGACGAATTGTGGACTATGCCATCTATGGGGTGCGATCGGGTTGTGACCCCTACATCGGCAAGTTGAATAACTCACGGGTACGGGGTGCGATGAAAGCCACACTTGATGCCTTTTTAACCCGCATGGTACAAGACGAAGCGCTGATTAGCTATGAGTTAGCGGTGACAGCAACGCGGCCACAAGAGATTAACGGTGAGGCGATCGTCACGATGACCCTACGCCCCACCTTCAGCATCGATTTCATTAAGGTCACCATGTATCTGGGTTAAGCGGTTGCTTATGAATGTCTATTCGGGATCAGTCTTACAGGATTACTATTAGGAGGAGAGTATGCCCAATACCAATGTATTTCAGGACTTGGAAAGTT
>JBBIQC010000074.1:0-12107 GCA_037442585.1 Oscillatoriales cyanobacterium bin_317 | reverse complement strand
CGGTAGTTTTTAGGGATCCTTGGCCGCATGCCACGCCCCTACACAGGGCGATCGCAACTTCTCAAACATCCTCTAAGATTGGTTTAGGTTTTTGAGCTTGAATGACCTGTAGACTGCCTCCAGCGTAGAGTTTAGAGCGGTTGATTTGGAAGCCGATCGCCTTTAACACCTCACCTAAATCTGTCTCTAACAATTTCCAGGCGGTTTCGGTTTCAAACAAGTAAAGAAATAGGTACACTCCGGGTAGAAAGAGGGGATGATTGGGAGCGTGAAAATCCACCAGGCAAAATAGTCCTCCTGGTTTGAGCACTCGATAAACCCCTTGTAAAATTTTGTGTAGCTGATCTGGCTGCATCTCATGTAATGCGGCACTGGTATGAACCAGATCAAAGTGCTGGTCTGGGAACGGCATAGATTCTGCAAACGCTTCCACATACTGCGCTTGTGGGACATTTCGCTGTGCCCGTTGAATCGAGAAGGGGGAGGCATCCAGTCCTATGACGTGGTGCGATCGCTGCACCAGAATCTGGGTTGCCTGCCCACTGCCACAACACAGATCCAGCACCTGGGTTTCTGGTTGAATTTCCAGTCCTTCTAAGGCCAGTCGCCGGAAGCGTCCCTCTCCCCCAACACTGAGTGCAGCCAGCCAGGAAATGCTGTCGTACAGCCACTGATAGCGATAGCTTAAATCTCTGAGAATGGTTGCCATAGGAGGGGAAGAGTAAAGAGTTGAAAGTTAAGAATTAAGTTCCTGTAGTTCCCGTAGATTGACTGAGTTGGTTTGTCAAACGGTTCTCCCAGCGTAGAATCGTCGAGTGAGATTTGCCCAAGGATCGTCCCGCCGCTCTCACCCCCATTCTGGGCAGTGCATCGGCTCTCATCCACTCGATGCAACCATTTTACACATCACTCCCTAACAGACCAGTGCCGAGATCTCAGCTACTGTAAATTTTTCAGCCAAATGGTGCAAACTATAGCGGTGCGTTACGCTGACGCTAATACACCCTACCTGTAAGTGTGGTTAGTTCCATGAGTTCTGAATCCCTAATTGACACAACAGTTAATTGGCACGCCAAAGCACTGGACTGCTGGCAACAGGGCCAGTACGGGAAAGCAGCGGAGTTATACAGTCAGGCTATTGACGCAGAACCAGAGGTTAAAGCTCACTACTGGCATCTGGGATTGATGCTGCTATTGCAGGGAGCAGAAGCAGAAGCCCAAACAACCTGGCTAATGGCCCTGGCAGAGGGAGAATCGGAGGCGATCGACCAGTGGGCGGCAGAACTGATGCAAGTGTTGCAAACAGAAGCAGATCGCCAGCAAGCCCTCAGTAACCAGCAATTGGCCTGGGTGATTCGTCAGCATTTACGGGAAATTTTTCCCGAAAACCTGACAAATCTGCTCCATCTCATCCAGCTTTCTGCGGCCTTAGAGCAATTAACCGGAGACGAAATCCGAGCATGGAATGTGATTCCAGTTTTAGAAGCCTTTCAAGGGGTTGTACCCGTCACGCTCTTATCAAAAACGCTGGAAGTCGTTCTGGATCGTCTACCGCCGGACAAAATCACCGTTGAGTTTACAGCCGCCTGTTTCCAGCACCTCTCCGCTACCGATGCGCTGTTACAACTTCTGATTGCGGCGGGAATGAAAATTGCTTATACCCTACGCTATCCATTGTTAGCAGCTCATTTGTTTGAGGAGTACCGGAAACTGGATCCGGATAATCTAGAAGTGTTATGGAATCTGTCCGTTTTCTATCAGAAAGCTCAGGAATATGATCTGGCGATCGCAGCGGCCCAGTCCCACCTGGCGTTAGCGGAGCAAACCATAGAAAAAACCTTCTCCAATAAACTGTTGCTGCGGGCCTTGGTATCAGCAGGTGGACGATGGGAAGAATCAGTCGCGGCGATCGCAGATCATCGGCAATTACTGGCAACTTTATGTGCAGAACAGCCTGTCGATCTGCGTTCCGGTTACGCGGTGCGGCTGTTCAATTCACCGTTTTACTTCCCCTACTTCTCGGATGACCTGCGGCAAAATCGCACGATCCAGAATCAGGTGATGCAGTTTTGCCAGAGGAATGTGGAGCAGTATGCCAGCCAGCGCATTGCCCGCTATCGCCAGTCCAGGGCAACTTCTGCAAAGGTCACAACCTCCGATCGACGGCTGAAGGTAGGTTATGTCTCTCACTGTATGCTGCAACATTCTGTCGGCTGGCTGGCTCGCTGGCTGTTGCAGCATCACGATCGCGATCAGGTGGATCTGCATGGCTATTTCATCATTAATCGGCCAGGAGATTATCTGAACGACTGGTATCTCAGCCAGATGGAGCATACCTGTCGTATGGGAATCGACTGTCCAGATAATCCTCATGATCTGGCCGATCGCATCTACGCAGACGATCTGGATATTTTGATTGATCTGGATAGCCTGACTCTGGATGTGACCTGCGAAATTATGGCCCTGAAACCTGCTCTCGTACAGGCCACCTGGCTAGGCTGGGATGCCGCAGGGATTTCTACGATCGATTACTTCATTGCTGACCCTTACGTGCTTCCCGATTGGGCACAGGAGTATTACCCGGAAACCATCTGGCGATTGCCGAATACCTACATCGCCGTAGATGGGTTTGAAGTTGAGGTGCCAACACTGCGGCGAGATGATCTGGGAGTTCCGGCTGATGCGATCGTGTATCTCAGTTCTCAAAGTGGCTGTAAACGACATCGCGATACCGTCAGACTGCAAATGCAAATCCTGAAGCAAGTTCCCAATAGTTACTTTTTTATCAAAGGGTTTGCCGATGAAAAATCAATTCAGGAGTTCTTTGCTCACATAGCAGAGGAAGAAGGGGTAAATCCCGATCGTCTGCGTTTTCTTCCCAATACAGCCAGAGAAGCAGAACATCGGGCTAACTTAGCGATCGCGGATGTGGTGCTGGATACCTATCCCTATAATGGCGCTACGACAACCCTGGAAACATTGTGGATGGGCATTCCTTTGGTAACGCGGGTAGGTGAACAGTTCGCCGCCCGCAACAGCTATACGATGCTGATGAATGTCGGGGTAAAAGAAGGAATTGCCTGGACAGATGCGGAATATGTGGAATGGGGCGTGCGGCTGGGAACAGATGCCACCCTCCGGCAACAGATTCACTGGCAACTGCTCCAATCCCGTCGAACGGCTCCTCTCTGGAATGCTAAGCAGTTTACCCGTGAGATGGAACAGGCTTACAAAGAAATGTGCCAACATTCTAAGAAGTAGGTTGTGGAAATAAAAAATAGGACTGTCCTTTGTCCTCTATCATTCGTCTTTTGTGAACAGCATAGGTTTACGCTTTGCCAACCTATCCTACCAATAATTAGGTCTACCGGCTGATGTTGAAGTCTAGAGTAATTCCGTTCGTTCAAGCTCATCCCAATGGGGTTGTATTGCTGGGAATTCTAGCGTTCTGGTTTCTCATGTTTGTTACCAGTGGAACCTTATTTTCTGGGTTTCACTTTATGGATGATCATGACATTGTCGCGATTCATTACCATCTGACAACTAAGCAAATGACTGTTCCGCAAGTGATCCAGCAATGGTTGGTTGAGGATCATGCAACTAGGCGGTTTAGAACCTTCTACTTTATTCATCGCATTCTGCAGACAAAGCTGCTAGGAATTCACTTCTTTCTATGGTCAATTTACACAGGCTTACTGGCTGTTTTCACCACCTTTTTTCTATTTATTTTTAGTCGCCTGCTCAAATTTTCAATTCTAGAAGCTTTAATATTTGCATTTCTGATTACTTTTGGCGCTCAGTCAGCCGTTTGGTGGTATCTTGGCCCCGCTGAAACGATCGCAACCTTCATGCTATCGCTGGGTCTGCTGTTGATTGCTCTTGGTATTACCGCCCCAAAATACAACAGACTCTATGAAGCCGCAGGAATTCTTTGTGCCATCCTTATGTCTTTGTCCAAAGAAAACTTTATTCTGCTACTGCCTGCGATCGCATTTTTGCAGATTTGGTTGGCTAAAACGGCTGTCGGTTCCTGGCGAAAAGCAGTCTTAAGACACAGCTTGTCTACCTCTGTTCTCCTCTTGGTCTGTCTGGCAGAGTTATTATTTGTCAAATACTTCGTTGGCACAACTCCAGAAATCGGGTATGCAGGCTTTGAGGGATTCAACTTGAAGTCAATTTGGAGGGCAACAGTCAGCCTCAGTACTCATGGCAACTGGTGGATTATTCTGATTGGTCTGTTCCTGATGGTCTTTAGTCAGATTATGGATGCTAATCAATTACGAAATCCTGTTCTGGTCAAAAAAGCACTGTCTCAGGTATTGAAAAAAGTCATCGCTCCCATCACTCTGTTCCTGCTTATTACAGTGCCTCAAGTGGTACTGTATGCAAAATCTGGCATCTCTCAGCGCTATCTCTTACCAGGCATTTTTGCCTATTCTTTTTTAATTGTTTGGATTTATCGAGATTTAAACCAAAATTCCAGGAACCTGAGCAAGTTTATTGTGCTGCTGATTGCGATCGGCCTCTCCCTGAGTCTCCATTCGACCTGGAATTCAGCTCACATTTTTGCTTTAGAAGGCAAGTCAACGAATCGACTGCTATCTACCATTGTTGCTAAAACTACCCCTGCGGATAAGATCTTGCTGGTAACAAATCCCATGATCTACCTTGAGTGGAATTATTCCATTAAAAAATATCTTAATTATGCCGCCGATCGCCCCAATATGTATGTGTCAACTTATGAAATCCAGGATGTTAATCAAATAGCGACAAAACTCAAAAAATTTTATAACTATCAGACCTTAGAGACTATTTCAGATAAAAAAGATATTGCTTGTATTATTGTCTTTCCTCTTCTGAATAAGATCTTCTTAAATCGATCAGTCGAATGGTTCGATCGCCAGAACTATCAAGAACTTGTATTTGGCAACTTTAATCGCAACTTAAATCCCAATTCTCAAATCAACCTTTATTGCAAGAACCCAATTAATAAGTAGCGAACCAAAATTAAACCTTGTCCAAGTCCAGAACCGGAGTTTCTCTGATCGGAAAACTCCAGTTCTCTAGCTGGACTTGGTTTAAATGTAGGATGGATTAGACGCAGCCGTAACGCATCAATCCCTTGAACAACATGAGTGACCCGATCGCTAAGCCATTCTATCTGGAGGTAGGGCAATGATATTGAGAGATCCATGCAAATCGGTTGGGGAATTAAGGGGAATTAACTGTTTTACAAAAGGCTGATAGCGGTAAAGTCGGTAGTCTCTGGCCATCAGGAAGTTGGCAACGCAAGTATTATTTCCCTGGCTGCCAGCAATATTTTCATACAGGATGGTGGGAGAAAAGCATTGCAACACGCGATCGCTACCCTGCAACACTTGTAACTCATGACCTTCGGCATCGATTTTGAGAAAATCAAGCCGGTGCAGCTTCTCCTGTTCAATCAAAGTATCCAGGGAAAAACAGGGAACTTCCTCATACGTCCCAGATGCCAACTCGTCCTCAGTTGTGATGACCTGATTGAGTTCGCTGGCATCATGCAGGGCTAATCGGATTGTGCCATCGCGATCGCTGGCAGCACTCCGACACACCGTCACCCAGTTCAGATCGTTTACTCGGCAGGTTTCCTGTAAGCATTGCACGCAGTTGGAAAACGGTTCCACAGCTATGACTCGGCCAGTTTTTCCCACGCGCCGTGCTGCAGTAATGGTGTAAATACCGACATTGGCTCCTACATCAATCACTGTCATTCCGGGCTGGATCTGATCTCGCCAAAACTCCATCTCCTGCTCAAACCAGTCTCCGTGGGTCAGCAAAACACTGGTCACAATACTTTGAAAGCTAGGTTCAACCGCCAGCAACATATCCGTTTCCACAGTTGCGTAAGTAAAGGGACTGGCAGCATCCAGGTTCGCCCACTGCCATGCAGGGATCTGTGGATGTTGATGGGCAACTGTTTGAGCATTTTTTAGCCAGAAAAGAGATGGCTCTGACTGCCGCAAATCCTTATAGGCCAGATAGAGGGATTGCAAAATTGAGGAACACGCTGGTTGCTGCTGATTGGCTTGATGCAGGTAGAGCAACCCTTCCCACTGTCCATTCAGCAAGCTGGAAATTCCCAGGGAATGTTGAATCGGTGCAGAGTGGGGAAACAGAGTAGCCGCTAGCTGCAGAAAGCGTAGTCCTGCTGAACTGTAGAATATCAATTGGGATTGCCTGAGAGTCTCTCCTAGCAGCAATATGGCCTGACGATCGCCACTCTGAGTGTGCAAGATTTCATGTAATTGCCAGGAGGCTTTCTGTCCTTGCCACGCTTTGGGTAGATAAACCAAACCAGCAGGCGTTGTATCAGATGAACTGTAGACGGGTTGCAGTAAGGCCACAAAAATGGGAAAGCCCACTTTCAATGCTTCCTCTCGTTCTCCCAGCAGGCTCTTAATCAGCAGCCAGTGAGCCATACAGAGGGGATGATCGCTGCCCTGTTCTAAGGTCGCGATCGCCATATTCAGATACAGTTCTCGCACGGTGGGATCATCACTGTTTTCAGCTTCAATCAGCGCTACTACGGCGGAATTATTCCGATCTATGGAAGTTTGAGGCTCATCCCACTGAGTTTGTTCCAGAATTTGAGTAATTTGCGAATTTGTGTCTATCTCCAATTGCAGACCAAGGCTGCGAAGATAGGCCCAGTAGGTTGTGAGGTAGAATGAATCACCCATCGAAATGTCTTGCCCTTGATCAATCTCCTCCAAGCCCTCTTTACACCGCTGCAACAAACTGAATCTCGCGCAAAATTTCCTGCCAAGAGACAGTGGCCGGTAAGCGCTTCACAAGCTCAAGGACGGTTTCCTTACCACTCATAGTCAATCATGGCTCGTTGCTTGAGGACTCCTATATTTTAGCCTGGGCAGGAGATACTATTTCTCCCGATAGATATTTCTCCCGATAGAATTTGATGGCTATCCTCGGTGCGGCATGCCTTATCCTTCGGGCAACCATCTAGAATAGATAGAACGTCAAAATGAGAGCGTCTGAATCCCTATGTCACTTTCGGGGCTAATTTCTGCGTTGCCAGCGATCGGAGTTCTGGCCATTCTAATTGTTGTTCACGAACTGGGCCACTTTATGGCAGCCCGGTTGCAAGGTATTTACGCCAACAAGTTTTCGATCGGGTTTGGGCCGATCCTGTGGAAATATCAGGGGCCGGAAACCGAGTATGCGATCCGGGCCTTTCCCCTGGGAGGGTTTGTCGGCTTTCCGGATGATGACCCGGAAGAAAATAAGATCGATCCCAATGATCCAAACCTGTTGCGGAATCGGCCCATTCTGGATCGGGCGATCGTCATCAGTGCCGGGGTGATTGCCAATCTGATCTTTGCCTACCTGATTCTGGTGTTACAGGTGGGAACGGTGGGAGTGCAGCAAACGAGTCAACCCGGCGTCTTGATTGATGGGTTTTTCAAAGTCGCTCAAGCTGGGATTCAGGCTGGAGATAGCCTGTTTATCGATAGCAGCAAAGAGCAGGGGAAATTTGATATTGCCTACAAGCCGGCCACCAATTCTGTCGATCTGTTGACCACCAGCACCAGTCCGTTGGAACTGCAATTGGGTCGTAAGGATGAAGCGGGTAAACTGAAACCTGTGAAAGTTTCTCTTACGCCGGAAGTGGGCAGCGATGGCAAGGGATTAACTGGAATTCAACTGACTCCGACTCCTGCGATTCAGGCCGGACTGAAACCGGGCGATGTGGTGCTGGCGCTAAATGGTCAGGAGTTTGGCCAATCGGTGCGGAGCATTCAAGCTTTCCAAAAAACGATTCGGGAGAATCCCGGCAAGCCTGTTGAGTTTAAGGTAAAACGGGGCGAGCAGGTCTTCCCCCTGACTGTCACGCCAAAACCGAATGCCGAAAATGAAGGCACGATCGGTGTTGGTCTGTCTCCCAATGGTGATATTCAACGCCAGCGGGTGAATCCGATCGCCGCTTTTGGCGTGGGTGCTGAAGAATTCCAGAACATCGTGAATGATACGATCGCAGGCTTCGGACAACTGATCAGTCGCTTCAGTAAGGTAGCCGACCAGGTGGCTGGCCCAGTGGCGATCGTCGCGGTTGGTGCCAAGATTGCTCAGTCGGATGCGGCCAGCCTGTTCCAATTCGCCGCCCTGATTAGCATCAACCTCGCTATCATTAATATCCTGCCTCTGCCTGCACTGGACGGTGGTCATCTCGCCTTTCTGCTAATTGAAGGAGTACGGGGCAAACCTCTACCAACGAAGATTCAGGATGGAGTGATGCAAACCGGACTGATGCTGTTGCTGGGGCTGGGCATCTTTCTAATTATTCGAGACACCGCTAACCTGATTCCCCAGTGAGAAAGTCGCGCAAACCTTCCACCAAGCAACGGGCGCTGGAGATTTTGCTGCGCCTGAAGCGAATGTATCCTGATGCCACCTGTTCTCTGAATTATGAAACTCCGGTTCAGTTACTGATTGCCACGATTCTCTCGGCTCAGTGTACGGATGAACGGGTCAATATGACCACTCCTGAATTGTTCCGGCGGTTTCCCGATGCCGCCGCGATCGCGGCGGCCGACCTCTCTGAAATCGAAGCCCTGGTCAAATCCTGTGGATTCTACCGTAGTAAGGCGAAGAATATTCAGGGAGCCTGCCGGATGATTATGGAGCAGTTCGGAGGTGAGGTGCCGCAAGGGATGGACAACCTGCTGAAACTTCCGGGAGTCGCTCGGAAGACTGCAAACGTGGTATCTGCTAATGCCTTTGGCATTAACCTGGGGGTGACAGTAGATACCCACGTCAAGCGGTTGAGTTACCGTCTGGGCCTGACCCAACATACGGATCCGGTGCGGGTTGAGCGGGATTTAATGAAGCTGATCCCCCAACCAGATTGGGAAAATTGGTCAATCCGGTTGATCTATCATGGACGGGCGGTGTGTACTGCCCGGAAGCCTGCCTGCGATCGCTGTGAATTGGCGGATCTCTGCCCCTCAGCAAATTTACCCGTAATGCCGATCGTGGCTGAAGCACCAGAGGAAGTGCAATCCCCTGTCGCGATCGCCGCTCAAACGCCTTAATGGGTTGCCAAATTCTGTCGCAGTTTGGCAATTTGATCCTTTTATCAGGTAAGATAGTAGACTGTGTTATTTACATAAAGGCGTTGGGATGATTCATGGCTAAGAAAAGCATGGTGGAGCGCGAGAAAAAGCGCGAGAAGTTGATTGCGAAATATGCGGCAAAGCGAGAAGCGCTCAAAGAGCAATTTTCGGCAGCAACCTCTCAACAAGAAAAATTAGCGATCCATCGTCAATTGCAACAACTTCCCCGCAACAGCGCTCCTTCCCGTCACCGGAATCGTTGCTGGGCTACGGGTCGTCCTAGAGGCTATTACCGCGATTTTGGTATCTCTCGCCACGTATTGCGGGAAATGGCTCACCAGGGACTGTTACCAGGTGTTGTGAAATCCAGTTGGTAACAGGATTAAGCTTGCTGCGGCATTAAACGCGACATTAAACAGTGTTGCAGGGGATTTGCGTAATTATTGTAGGGGCGTTTCAGAAAGCGCCCCTATTGTTTTTTATTAATAAGTCCATGCTCCTGAGATGGTTTAAATTGTCTTGAACTGCTTGCTGGAGTTGTTGCGTGACAATATTCACCGTTGTTGATTTTGCTTTTTGAAACGGTTCAAAGTAGTCCTGCAAATTCAATGAACTTCCTGCTTTGACTTGTGCAATTCGATGTCCTTTAGGTGCAGGACGATCGATATCAAATACTTCTCGCTCCAGCCGGGTTAAGGTGTCTAAAAAGCGCTCTGGTGTCGGATCTGCGGCCACGTAACCATCGTAGATTGCATCGAAGTTGAGAATCCGGAACATGGATTTCCGAATCAATTCTTCATCCCAACTGCTACTCCCTTCTGCCTCTCCAGATTCTTCCTGTTCAGCCCTGACCTGGATAGCGTTCAAAATTCGGTAAACCCGTTCTCGATCGGGTTCATGGGGGGCTGATTGTAATCCGAGTTGGCGTTCGCAGGTCTGTAAAACACAGGCTTTCAGAGCTGCAATCCGATCGTTCCAGGGACGCTCACGGTCGGAGGCACAAATGTCATACTCTTGCTCAACCTGGGTGAGAACTTTTTCCGCGATCGCTCGTAATCGTTCATAATTCTGCGCCTGTTTAGCAATTCCTAGCGTGGCTTCCAGACGGCTGAGACTCTGATGAATGACCATGCTCATCGGCTGGAAATAACGATATTTGATGCTAATGGGCACGACAAACAAATTGGGTACTGGGTGACCCTGCTTCACCGATCGATTCATGGCTTGAAAGGCCAGTTGGACAGCTCCCGTCCGAAACGGCATGACGGTATCGTTTTGAAACGAACATCCGCCCTCTGGAAAAATGACCAGATGGCAAGTGGGTTGAGTCAGCAGATCCAAAGTTTGGGCAATACTGGCCCGATCGGCCAATCCTCGACGCACAGAATAGGCCCCAACGGCCTGAAAAAACGGGCCGAGAATGTCCTGAAACTGTTCGTAAGCAGCTAAGTAGTGGAAACTCTGCCCCAGTCGTCCAGATAACAGAAACATGACAATCGGATCTTGAAAGGTGGGATGATTCGGCAGCAGCAAGACCCGGCGATCGCGCAATGCAATCAGTTGATTCAAACTTTCGTAATCAATATCCAGTTCAATTCGGTAGTACAGATAAGCAGCCCAGGGGGCAACCATCTGACACAGTCGGACGAGGGACTGATTGAGTTTGGGAGGATAGAAATCTGGAGCCGTGGCCATAATCACTGTCCGCAACAGCGATCGATGCCTAAGCTGTCTAATAACAACTCACTAACGGCATTCGCCACGGTGAACTGGCCAAAAAAACTGGCGGAGAAATCAAAAGATTCCATTTCAGTGACGATCGCCATCACCAGCGAAATCAGATCATTTTCACCTTCCATCCGCTGCCGCATAAAGATTTGCGCTGCTCGATCGGCAATCTCCTGGTTCACCGCTTCTGGGATAAACTCCTGGTCTAACCAATTAAGCAACGCCTGCCGCAGCCATTCTCCTTCCTGCTGAGGATTTTGGGCTGGAGGCAAGATGATATTGGGAATGGGGTCAACCATAGGCACGATCGCTGGACAGCTTTAATGGTAATTAGTGTAAGGCAGGGTTGCCCCTAACTGGATGACTGGCAACAGGTCTACATAAATTTGAGTAGGATTGGGAAGAAGCAAATTATAGATCATGACCACTGGTGAATAGTCCGTTTGATATCTATGCCATTGTTCAGGGCTATGCTGAAGGCTACTTCTTAATGGCCGATGAGTCAGGCAATAATTTGGGTTGGTATTCCAGTCGTCAGAGAACTCTGATTCCACTGGACGACCGTTTTCGTTATCCCCGATCGCTGCAACGGGTGCTCAATCAGAACCGCTTTACAGTTGCCGTCAATCGGGCCTTTAAGGAGGTTGTGGAAGGGTGCGCCGATCGCGAGACTACCTGGATTTCACCAGAGTTGAAAGAAATTTATTGGGCCTTGCATCAGGCCGGGTGGGCGTACAGCTTTGAAACCTGGCAGGGAGATGAACTGGCTGGAGGGATTTTAGGAATTGTGATTGGGGGAGCCTTCATTGGCGAATCGATGTTTTACCACATTCCTGAAGGCTCTAAGGTGGCAATGGTGAAACTGGTAGAGCGTTTAAGAGAACGGAACTTTGTCCTGTTCGACGCACAGATGATGAATCCCCACCTGGAACGCTTCGGAGCGTACATTATTCGCACGAATGAATACAGAGATCTGCTACGAGAAGCCTTACAGCGATCGTGCTTGTTGGCATAGGTCAGGTTGGCGGAAATACCCTGTTAAACCAAGTCCAGCTAGAGAACGGTCGTTTTCCTATAAGAGAAACTACGGTTCTGGACTTGGACAAGGTTTAAATTAGAATCAGTAGATTGAAAATGCATTCGTTTTGGCGACAAAATCTGTACTCGATCCCCCTAAATCTCCCTTAAAAAGGCTACCGTGTACACACAAGTCATTAGCTCGACTTTATCCATTTGTGAGGATAGGAAGGTTTATAGAAGAATAGGGTG
>JBBIQC010000073.1:3481-12251 GCA_037442585.1 Oscillatoriales cyanobacterium bin_317 | reverse complement strand
TGATGAAAAACAATCCTCGTACACCTTTTAGTCTTCCTCAGCAAGCCCTAATTATCAACAGCAAATTTCGGTTTGCACGAAAACATTTGCCTGGTGCCTCAACCGCCTTGTACTCGTTGTTCACGTTCCTGATGGGTATTTTCAACAATAGACTTCTTGCAAATTGGAAAAAACGTAGGATGGGCAAAGGGAAACGTTCCATCCTGTCATTCTGGCTGATTTGAATGGGCACGCCAAGCTCTGCCCATCCTACTTCCTACTGATGATGATATTACCCATCCACCCTTCATCTCATCACCCCTTCATCTCCAGGGGTTGATTAATCCAGCTTTTGAGTTTAGAAATTAGCCGTGTCCACAGGGAATCCAATTTACGCAGAAGGTACTGAGGTAGCCCCTTAGAAACTTTTTCAAATCGGTAATAAAACAGAATGTCAACCACATCTTCCAGACTCAGAGGCCGCAGATAAGTCACCACCTTATCAACAATTTCGTCACAATCCTGCAAATACTTTTTCTTGCCAAACTTCTCCGACAGATTCCAGGAACGCAGAAAGACTTTATGCATTTCCGATTGATAAGTCTTGAAATCAGAAATGGTGCCATCGAGATAACTCTGGATGTATTTGCAGGCGATCTCTGCTCCTTCCATCGCATGCCGAATTCCTTCTCCACCTAAGAAATTGACTGTGGATACGGCATCTCCGATCGCAATCACGTTATCCCGGTAATAGATATCATTCAGACCCGAACTATATTTCAATGTCGCCCCATGAACTTCAACGAGTTTGTACGTTTTCAACTTCATGTAGTCATCTAACACCAGTTGAATATGGCGCTTGAGTGGCTGGGTCTGTTTGACAAATTGGTGATCCGCATTCACAACAGCAGACCCCACCTTTAACTGATTGGGTGACATGGGAAAAATCCAGGAGTACCCGCGTGGCATCCACTTATATCCCAGGAAAAAGGTGAGAGCATTAGCGTGACGTTGATAATCTGCATCCTCAACTTCGATCAGATATTCAATTCCCGTACCACTTAAAAACTCCGGTTTTGCTTCCCCCCTGGCATAAATGACAGACCGAAATGGCCCGGTTGCATCCACCAATACACGAGTCGTCACAACTTCTTCCTGCCCCTCGCGCACCAGGGAAACCAGGGTAGTTCCTGCCTTCTGTTGATGCCGGACGTAGCGGCAATTCATCCAGACTGCGCCCTCATTTCCTCTCACCTCATCTGCCAGGAACTCCCGCAATTTGGCAAAATCTAACACCACGCCGAGGGGCGATCGGGCCTGCCAGCGACCACTTTGATTCGAGGTGACAACAACAAATTGATCCCAGTAGCTGCCCACGATACTATCCGGCAGTCCATAGCGCTGCAGGGTTTCTAAAGGGGTTCCGGCACTGGAAAAACTGTTGGTCACAAAATCCTGATGACGTTCTACCAGTAGCACTTTCCGTCCCGCCTTCGCCAGCACCCGCGCACACTGCCCTCCCGCTGGGCCACCTCCAACCACCACCACATCAAATTGCTGCATTCGTCGAACTGTCTCCATAAACATCAAGCTTGGGGAAATCCTCAGGTGTCCCTTTCATCATCTTCTCAGTCTAGGAGCCTAAAACACAAAGGTTGGAAATTCTATTGCCCTGGCTTTTTAAGCCTTGTCCAAGTCCAGAACCGGAGTTTCTCTGATCGGAAAACGACCGTTCTCTAACTGGACTTGGTTTATTACAGTTTGTCGCGTTGTTATAACAACTCTGAGTTCCGAGAAGAGAATAGAAGTAAGGATGCCTCAATCCCGCAGGGTGGTTCCATAGCAATCCTAGCTGGATGGAGAGAGATTTTCCGCAGGAAAAGCCTTTCACAACTACTTCTTCTCTCTCGGCTGTTAGGACTGCTGCATCTACCTGAAATGCTTGAATTGAAACCCCTGAGTCAAGGGATCGAGATCCCTCAAAGGAGGGCTGTCATAATGAACCGATCAGCAGTCCTATGTCAGCGAATCATGGGGGGCAGCATTTTGGGAGTCGCGATCTGCTGCCTATCTCTGCCAAGCCAAGCCATCACGGTGAGAGATGTTCCCAATCCTCGGCAGACTTCTGGAACCTGGGTAACCGACAGTGCCCAGATCCTCAAGCCTGAGACAGAAGCCCAACTGAATCAGATGATCAGTCAGTTGGAAGCGACCAAGGGGGCAGAAATTGCCGTTGTCACCGTGCCAGAAACTAAACCTGCAGCCACCCCGAAAGTGTTTGCGACTGAATTATTCAACTACTGGCATATTGGCAAAAAAGGGCGGGATAACGGAGTCCTGTTTTTGATTTCCAAGGGCGATCGCCGCGTCGAAATTGAAACGGGGTACGGCGTGGAAGCGATTCTACCGGATGCCAAAGTCGGCAACATTATTGATACTAAAATTCTGCCTCGCTTCAAACAGAGTGACTATGACGGTGGCACCCTGGCAGGCACGAAAGCGCTGGTAATGGTGCTTGAAGGACAGGAGCCGCAGCTTACAGGACAGGAGCCGCAGCTTACAGGACAGGAGCCGCAGCAGGATAGTACTCCTGCATGGTTCGGGATATGGATAGCAGCAACCCTGGCACTTGGGGTAGGTGGAACTGGAGTGATTATTTATAAACTCCTAGGTCGGCCAGTTTACTTAAAACCTGAAGGGCAATCTCGAACACAAGACTGGCATCAATGGTTTGAAAAGGTCGGTAATGTTTACTGTTGTGACTGTAGTCAACCACTCCAACCCGTTGAACCGACCCTGGTCACAAATTATCTCACTGCTGCCCAACGCGCTGCAGAAAGGATTGGCAGTGCTTATTTCTTAGGCTGGCGATGTCCCAACTGTAGTCCTGACAAGCTACATATTCGGGCCTATGAAACAACACTATCTGGCGAATTTAGTCGATGCCCCTTCTGTGGTGAACTGACTGTCATTCGGCAAGGCCCTAGCACGATCAGAGAACCTCAATTCTTTACACCAGGTCTACAGGTTACAACCTATCAATGCCAATGTTGTAGCTACTCCCGTGATGTTGAAACGGAGATTCCGTCTTATATAGCTAGAGGCTCCAGTAGTAGCCATGGAGGTGGCGGTGGCGGTAGCGATTTTGGTGGCGGGAGTAGTGGGGGCGGAGGATCGGGTGGGAGCTGGTAGCCAGGAGAAGATCGATGAATAAACCAGAAAATCTTACAGAGAGCCGGATTCCTGAGGAAATTGCCCCAGATGTGTTTGCTTTAGCGGCTCGCTACTATGCAGAGTACTGTCAAAGTTTTTCTGCATCCGAATTGGTAAAGGCTGGCTCAGAGGCCGATATTCCAGCCGAGTTCATTCAGAAGGCAATCCAGGACATTGAAGCCCAACGATCGCACCAACGCGATCGCCAACAGCGACTGCAGCAACATCGCGATCGCGGCTGGGGTGTTCGCGGTGATGGCGCTCTGGAGTGTCTGGACTTATAATGCTTTCTCTCGCGCCTCTGCCAGAGTTGATGCAGCCTGGGCACAGGTGGAAAATCAACTGCAGCGACGGGCAGATCTGTTGCCCAACTTAGTCAATGTGACTCAGGCTTACGCCCAACACGAACAATCCCTGGTCACGACCCTCAATCAGGCCCATGCCTCCTATCTCCAGGCCAGGACATTGGACGAAAAAGTGGCCGCAACGGGTCAAGTGAATCAGGCGATTGCTCAGTTTCACAACTATGCAACCCTTCATCCTGAGCTAACATCCAGCCGTTTGTTTACCAACCTGCAGTATGAAATTGCGGGCACTGAGAACCGGCTTGCCGTTGAAAGGATGCGGTATAACCAGGCTGTGCAAGACTATAACCAAACCATTCAGGTCTTCCCTAACTCCCTCGTGGCCAGAGTGTTTCATTTTCAAAGCAAACCCTTCTTCAAGGCCATGCCCCTTTCCTCCCCAACTAAACCCAATCAGTAGTGGGTGGTATTTCGTAGTCTAGTTATTCCCCAGTTTAGGCATAGGAATCACCAAACTGGCCGTTGAGATTGGCGTGAGAGGAGGTATAACTGGCACAGCCTCGATCGCTGAAGCCAGAGTCAGTAAAATATGTGTACTGGTGAGTGTTTAGGTCTTTACAGGCGGACTGTGAATAGAGATGAAGCGAAATGATTTGGATACTGCCACTTCGAGCGATCGCATTTCAAAGCCTGTTTTTGCTGCTGGTCATCTCGCTGGAAGCGCTGGTTTTGTTTAAGTTATTAACTGACCTGGATTACAAAACCAGTGCCCGTTACTCAATGTCCATTAATCTCTTTTCGACTGTAGTTGGGTGGCTGGTTTTCTTTAGTGTTCAAGTTTTTCTACCAGAAGATCTACGGATTCAATTAATCAGTTATTTCTTCTTTGAACATTTCTTTCCCAATCCCTGGGCAAATCGAGTTCGTCCTATTCTGGTCGTGACCATGCTAGGAATCTTTATTGGAGTTTTCTTTTTAGAATACTGGGGCTTAATTTTGCTAGAAAGAATGTTAGAAAAACGTAAACCTGAGGAAATGCAGGAGGTCAGGAAACGGATCCGGGGAGGCTACAGTCGCTTAGAATCAGGCATCTCCTTTAAACAGAACAATCAGGCTTATGCTGTTCTGGTGGCCAATGCCTGTAGTTTTAGTGTAATTCTATTTCTATTGTTTATTCGCTGGTTAGAGTATGTCCGTTAATGAACTAAGAAGAAATGACTGATATTCTGCAAATTTTTCAGTCTTTGATTGCCCCTTTCCTGCCCACTGCATGGCCACTCTGGTTATTGGCATTCATACTTCTATTAGCCTCTGGCGGACTGATCTGGGCTTATTTAAATTTCGCTATTCTGATCAAGATTTTTTCGGCGATTTTCGATTTTTTCAAGCAAGTTTTTGGAGTCTTTATTCCAAAAGACAAAAAATGGGACTCTGCTAGAACTCTAATTTTGTTGGCGGCACTCTCCTGGCTCTTTTCTCTGTTTGCTGGCAGAATTGTACAAAATATTATTTCCTTTATGGGATGGTTATTTTTAATTCCCGGAATTCACTGGATCATGTATGAGGAAAAGAAGTTAAAGGAGCTATTAACCTTCAATTTTTTAGGCAGTCTGTTTGTTGGCCCGTGGATTACAGGTGCATTAATTTGTATTTTTTTATTTACTACACCGGATAGTTTTCCGCCAATTACCCTGATCATGTGGCCGATCGTTTCTGCCGTCATTGCAAGTTTACCTAAATTTATTAAAGCGGGGCCAGAGTATAAGCTTCCTGATGTTGGCGATCGCCAGTATTTAGTCAATTTACTCTTAATGAATTTGCTGCTCAGTTGCTGGATTCAACTCTACTATTCAACCCAAAGCTGGCTGGCTCAATATCCCAGTTTAATGACTGAAAATTTAGGCAATAGTTCGTTTTTCATCCGGTTACAACAGGGGTTAACCTCATCCCGGGGTGCTGAATTACTGGAGCGGACTGAATACAACCTGAAAATCAATCTGGAAGGAAAGTCCTGGTCACAGGTGGAACTGTGGTTGTTGAACTTTAATGAGCAGGTTCAAGCCCTGGGAAACTCAATTCTTGATCAGATGCCCCAATTGGCAGAGAATTCCTTTTGGCGGGTTCAAGGACAGGTGCTGCCGGGAGAATACAGAGTCAAGCTTTATTCGGTCTGGCAGGGGCCATCAGCCGATGCTCAGGGCTATCACTACTCCAAAATCTGCAACATCAGCCGGGTGACAGCGGAGGATGTCGCTGGTCAGTCGTTGCCCTTTGGGATACCGTCAGTAATACCTGCTGTCGGCTCCGCGAAGGTGCAATGTGAACCTGTGCAGGGGCCTTTTAGAGGGCAACCTGACGGCGTGAGTTAAACCTTGCCCCAGTCCAGAACCATAATTGCTCTGATGGGAAAGTTTCACTTCTTTAGCTGAACTTGGTTTAATAGCTGAAATGGATGGCGAAGTACGCGCGAGGAACGAATCATGAATCCAGGCAGAACCTTAGTGATTGCGGCAAATGTGTTCCGTGAGGTGATTCGCGATCGCGTCCTGTATCTGATCATTCTGTTTACAGTGTTTCTGATCGCGTCTATTCGCTTATTACCCGAACTTGCCGCCACCACAGAAAACAAAATTACTCTGGATGTGGGTCTGGCGGCGATGAGTCTGCTGGGTCTGGTAATTGCGGTCTTTGTCGGTACTGGTCTGGTCAATAAGGAAATTGAGAAACGCACGGTACTGGTATTAATGGCGAAACCGATCAGCCGTACCGAATTTATCGTGGGCAAACATCTGGGACTGTCAGCAGTATTGGCGGTACTGATTGCAGCCATGACAGCGATTTACATGATCCTGCTTTCCTTCAGTCGCATTCCTTACCCGGCCACCAGTATCGCTGTCTCCTCCCTCTTTTTGTTCCTGCAACTGTCTTTGATTACGGCGGTCGCGATCGCGCTCGGTGTGTTCACCAGTTCCCTCCTGGCGGCTCTGCTCACCTTCACCGTGTTTCTCATGGGCAGTTCCAGCGCCAATCTGGTCGCCCTGGGTGCTCAGAGTAAAAACCCAACGGTTGAGGCCGTAACCCGCAATCTCTACCTGGTTTTACCCGACCTGTCTCGTCTGGACTTAAAAAATCAAGCGGTCTACGGTCTACTGCCACCAGCCGCAACGTTGCTCCAGAGTGCCGGGTATGCAGTGCTGTATATTGTGCTGCTGCTGGCGATCGCAACCCTTATTTTCTCTCGTCGTCAATTTTAGGAAACCGACGTACCCGCACTCCCTTTCCCGATTCCCCAAGTACACAGACCGCACTCCACTCAAGACGACTCTGGATGTCAATCCGTCATCTGCGTTTTTTCAGGCCCAGTTGAACCAGCAGACGTGTCATCAGGATGGAAAAGATGGTGCCAAAGGTACGCAGGACATCGAGTGGACCACCCAAACGCTGCAGCATTTGCCAGACGAAGACCACCCAATCCAGGGAAGTTGGGGAGGGAAGGATGGGAGGTGGAGAAAGATACTGTGGTCGCGATCGCCCCTCTTCTGTTGGAGAAGGCGACCAAACAGGTGGAGGGGCGATCGATCACCTAATCCAATTTTGCTTGTAACACCTGTGCTGCGGTCAGTTGCAACTCTGGAAAGAGTGCTGAAACGATGCGCTGATCTCCCTTAAAAACCGCTTCTTCATACAACCCGGCCACCCACGTCAGTACCATCACCTGCTCTGCAGTTGGATCAACCACCCAGTATTCCTGGATTGCCCGTGCTGCATATTCTGAGCGCTTATACCGATAATTTCGCTGCTCATTTTCGATGCCGGACGACACCACTTCCACCACCAGTGCTGGAGGAGGCATATCCGGTAGCAAAATGCTCCTCGCTGCTCCCTGGAGTGCTGCCGCTGATTCCTCCGTCAACACCATCAGATCAGGAATCCGTACAGTTGCCCGATAGCCACTCACCGCAATTTCAGTCTTGACTCGGAAGCGATCGGGAGACACAAAGCGGCTGAGAGCAAACATGAGGATCACGACAATTAGCCCATTGATGTCGCTCTCTGAAGGCATTTCCGCTAGTTCTCCGTTCACCAATTCGTACTGAGTGTCCGTGCCATCGTCATAGGCCAGATAGTCTTCTAAGGTAAAATATTTTTGGATAGGTGTTGGATTAGCGGCTTGAGTCATGGGTGAGTTCCCAGAACAATGCTATGGCTATTGTAGCGATAGGTTTGATTGCTCTAAATGATTCGAGAATGGGGAATGCAACTCCTTCCTCAGGCCAGTCTTCCTCAACCCAGATCTGCCCGTCTTTCAGGCAAATGTGAATCATGACACTCTTAATCCGCTTAGGGAGCATGATCACTCCGAATCGATCCCCTTGATAGAATAGGGACTCGCTGAATATCACGCAATATAAGATTTATGAGCAAGGGCACACTGTTTGACAAGGTTTGGGATGCACATACTGTGGGGATTTTGCCCTCTGGACAGACGCAACTGTTGATTGGGCTGCATCTGATTCACGAAGTCACCAGTCCGCAAGCCTTTGCTATGCTGCGCGATCGTGGCCTGAAGGTCTTATTCCCTGAACGGACGATCGCCACGGTCGATCACATCGTTCCCACAGATAATCAGGCTCGCCCCTTTGCCGATTCCCTGGCGGAGGAGATGATGCAGGTATTAGAAAAAAGCTGTCAGGAACACGGCATTACCTTTTACAACATCGGTTCCGGCAGTCAGGGCATTGTGCATGTGATCGCACCAGAACTGGGGCTGACTCAACCCGGCATGACGATCGCCTGTGGAGACAGCCATACCTCGACGCATGGAGCCTTTGGAGCGATCGCCTTTGGCATTGGCACCAGTCAGGTGCGGGATGTGCTGGCTTCCCAGACCCTGGCCCTGTCCAAGTTAAAAGTCCGCCGGGTCGAGGTAAATGGCAACCTGCGGCCAGGAGTCTATGCCAAAGATGTGATCCTGCATATTATCCGTAAACTCGGTGTCAAGGGTGGAGTGGGTTACGCCTACGAATTTGCCGGGACGACCTTTGAGCAGATGAGCATGGAAGAACGCATGACCGTCTGCAATATGTCCATTGAAGGGGGTGCTCGCTGTGGCTATATCAATCCCGATCAGGTGACGTTCGCTTATCTCAAGGGCCGGGAGTTTGCGCCTAAAGGGGCAGATTGGGATCAAGCGATCGCCTGGTGGCAGAGTATTGCCAGTGATGCCGATGCCGAGTACGACGATGTGGTGAAGTTTGATGCGGCAGACATTG
>JBBIQC010000073.1:0-3471 GCA_037442585.1 Oscillatoriales cyanobacterium bin_317 | reverse complement strand
CACTCCGGAGGAAATGCCTGCGGATGAACGAGCGATCGCGGCAGAAGCCTACCAGTATATGGATCTGCAACCAGGCCACCCAATTCAGGGGACGAAAGTAGACGTTTGCTTCATCGGCAGTTGCACCAATGGCCGGATTTCTGACCTGCGGGAAGCCGCCAAAGTAGCCAAAGGTCGCCATGTCGCGGAGGGGGTCAAAGCCTTTGTCGTCCCTGGTTCCGAGCGAGTGAAGCAAGAAGCGGAAGCAGAAGGACTGCACACGATTTTTGAGGCGGCAGGGTTTGAATGGCGAGAACCGGGCTGTTCTATGTGTTTAGCCATGAATCCCGATAAGCTGCAAGGTCGCCAACTGAGTGCTTCTTCTTCCAATCGCAATTTCAAAGGTCGCCAGGGATCGGCTTCTGGTCGCACCTTACTGATGAGTCCAGCGATGGTGGTTGCCGCTGCCGTCACAGGACAAGTTACTGACGTGCGGGAATTACTGTAAAGTCCTCTTCTGATCGGCATAGAGTCAGGACGCGAAGGAAACCACCACGATCGCCAGCCGGACGGACAGCAGCGAGAACAATTTTGCGGCGATTCTCTCCGTTTCAACTACTATGGACACACATTGATACGACCGTAGAGAAAAATCCAGCAGCCAAGTCAGGGAAGTGTATTGATTCAGAACCATCAAGATCTTCTTGGCGATGTTTTCTGGTGGAACGTCATGGTTCTAATACTCGGCTGCCGCTGATTAGCCGATACGTGGCTGCGAGGAGTGGACGGAAACTGTGAATATTCAGCATCTAGCGTCCCCCTGGTATTTGCTGTGTCTGCTGTCGCCTGTTCTGTTGCAAGTGGGTGCATTGGCTCAACCTCTCAAAATTGCTCAAACACCCCCAATCCAAAGACCTGATGTACGTCCACCGTTGTTCGATCCGGGGGTAGGGCAACCTCCTTCCAGAGAGCCGCTGCCACAGCCAGAAATTGAGCCATTACCACCTCCAGAACAGCTACTTCCTCCATCTCCGACCACGCCCACGCCTCCGGGAGAGGTTCCTTCGATCGAGGCTCCCCAAAGCATCCGGGTAAACCGCTTTGTGATCACGGGCAGCACCGTATTTTCAGAGCAGGAATTGGTGGCCGCGATCGCAAAGGTGATTGGCCCACTGGGGCCGGAGGGGCGGAATGTATCTCTGGCAGAACTGTTTCAGGCCCGATCCGCCATCACCGACTACTACACCAGTCGGGGATACATCACATCAGGAGCCTTTATTCCACCCCAAAAGCTGCAGAACGGGGTGGTGGAAATTCGCGTGTTAGAAGGCAGCCTGGAAGATATTCGGGTTACAGGACTGAAGCGGTTAAATCCGGGTTATATTGCCAGCCGGATTGCGATCGCCACCAGAGCACCCCTCAACCGCGATCGCCTGTTGCAAGCTCTCCAACTGTTGCAACTAAATCCATTAGTAGCCAGCATTTCCGCAGAATTATCCGCCGGATCCCGTCCTGGCACCAGTTTGCTAGAGGTGAGAGTCACCGAAGCTCGATCTGCCTTTGCCACCTTTACCGTAGATAATCAGCGAGTGCCCAGTGTCGGGTCAGTGCGGGGGCAACTTTGGGGAACCGAGGCAAATTTGCTGGGATTTGGCGACGCGATCAGTCTCTCTTTTACCAAAACTCAAGGAAGCAATGCGCTCGACTTTAGTTACACCGTTCCCCTCAGCCCCTATGACACAACCCTGGCTTTCAGTGCCGGATTTTCTAACAGTCAGGTGATTGAAGCACCTTTTGATATCTTAAACATTCAATCCGAATCCTATTATCTGGAATTGACAGGTCGTCAGCCGATTATCCGCACTCCGACTCAGGAATTCGCATTGGGATTGACGCTGAGCACTCGCCGCACCCGCACCACATTATTTCTTGAAGAACGCTTACCATTTCCCAGTCCCGGAGCTGATGCCGAGGGACAGACTAAAGCCTCTGTCATCCGCTTTTTCCAGGAATACACCACCCGCAGTAGCCAGTCTGTGTTTGCGGTGCGATCGCAATTGAACCTGGGTGTAGAAGCCCTCGGCGCGACCGTCAATGAATCGCCTCCGGATACCCAGTTCTTTTCCTGGAGAGGTCAGGCGCAATGGGTACGGTTATTAGCACCCGATACGATTTTACTGGTGCGGGGTGACTTGCAACTGAGCGATCGGCCACTGCTGCCCATTGAACAGTTTGGTATTGGCGGTCTTTTAAGCGTCCGGGGCTACCGGCAGGATCTATTGCTTACCGATAATGGTCTATTTGCCTCTGTTGAAACCCGAATTCCCATCCTGCGCTTTCCCCAACAGCAAGCCCTGATGTTTTTCACTCCCTTTGTAGATTTTGGTAAAGGCTGGAATCAATCACCTAGCCCTGATCCGGATCCCGGTACTCTGGTTTCTACCGGATTTGGCTTCCGCCTTCAGATCAGCAATAACTTTAATGCTCAGCTTGTGTTCGGGTTTCCACTGGTCAAAGTAAACTCCCAAAAAGAAACTTTGCAGGAAAAGGGAATTTATTTTTCAGTCATTTACACACCTTAAGCTGAGCAAAGGTCAAGTTTTCAGTACATCTTCTGCTTTTGTCCGTTACCTTTTACTCTTCGGGCAAAACATTCGAGAGTGCCGCAACCCCTGGTAGGGGAGCAGGATGGGTTTGCGGAATTACGGAATCGGACGTGGCGATCGCGGCAGTAGACTGAAACTTCTGTGCCAGCACATCCCGTTGATTAATCAAGTAAATGCTGAGCAGAGTTAGCCCCACACCGCCCCACTGGATAGGACTCAGCATTTCACTCAGGAACAGGTTGCCGAAGATCAGAGCAAAGACGGGAGTTAGAAACGTCAGCGAACTGAGGCTGGTGAGACTGCCACGGGAGGCAAAGTAGAAGAATAGACCATAGGAAACAGCGCTGCCAAATATCGTGGAATAGGCCATCGATAGCCAGTTAGAGGCATCCAGATGGACGAACTGCGCCGTTTCAAATTGGGCAGACAAGGCAAACAGGGGCAAACCGCCCAGAATCATGTGCCAGCCTGTAGCCGCAACCGGATCAGCATGACGACTAACGTAGCGCATCAACACCGTACCTACGGCCATCGATAGGGAAGCCAGTAGCATTAACCATTGCCCATTCTGGAACAGGTCAGTCAGTAAATGGATGCCCAATTGCCCCCCATCCAGGGAAACCTTGCCTTGCAGCAGGTTGAGAATCCACTCGTCAGGTAATCCCAGCAAACTAATTCCTACAATCCCTAACGCTAAGCCTAGCCAGCCCCACAACCGAATCTGTTCACCAAACAGCCACCGCGCCATCAGAGCCACAGCCAGCGGTTGGGAATCAATCATCACAGATCCCAAGCCTGCTCCGGTTCGCACCAGCCCTTCTGCCAGAAATCCCTGAAACATTGCCCCATCTACCAGGCCAAATAAGGCGATCCAAAACCAGGCTTT
>JBBIQC010000072.1:0-12293 GCA_037442585.1 Oscillatoriales cyanobacterium bin_317 | reverse complement strand
GGGCCTGGATTGTGGCTTGCTGTTGCAAAACGGTTTGTTGAAATAATCTGTTGCGATCGCTCAATACTCCCGTCACGATCAAAGCCAAAGTTGCAATGGTTCGACTGGCAACAACTGGAATTTCCACATACCGCGTATCCGGAAGCCAGGCATTTACCATTGTCAAAATGCAGGCAACGGCAGTCAGTGTAAAAGTGGTACGTCGGCCTAGATGGGTGCTGGCCAACAGGATCGGGCCAATGTAAAGGTAGCCAAATACGTAGTCTGAGGGAGTGGTGTACTCCAGTAGCAGAACGATCGCGAATAGTACAACTACTAGCCAGAAGGTACTCAGATGCCAATCTTTGGGATTAATTAACAGTTTGAACGGTGACATCTGGGGATTCAACACAGAGGTAAATCTTTTTATTAAAGCCGATCGAGTCTCTAAAAGTCTAGTTCACGCAGCAGGAAAATCAGCATTTAGACAGGTGTTTAGATTCAAGCTATATCTGCAAGCATAGATGCACTTGAATTGGCTAAACACTTTGTTATTCAACTCCATATATCAGCCGTTAAAGGTTACGTCTGGTCAAATTTATACCTTGTAAATCTCAAGAAATCATTCATTATTATTGATTAGAGATAGGTCAAACATCATGTTGCAAGGATGGCTCCAAATTGCACTAACAATTTTAATTGTTGTTGCAATCACCCCGTTTTTAGGGGGATATATGGCTCGTGTTTACCTGGGGCAGCGATCGTGGCTTGACCCCATTTTGAATCCAGTTGAAGCCTTCATGTATCGCTTGAGTGGCTGTCGATCGCAGGAAACCATGACGGGTTGGCAATATGCCAGGGCGGTACTGTATAGCAATGTGGCAATGGCGCTGTTGCTGGCATTGATTTTATTTAATCAAGGTTGGCTCCCCGTTAATCCCACTGGCTTGAGTTCCCCGACCTGGGATACCAATCTGCACACCATTATTTCATTCATTACCAATACCAATCAGCAACACTATTCGGGTGAAACAACTTACAGTTACTTCTCCCAGTTTGCTGGATTGGGCTATATGTTTTTCGTCTCGGCGGCAACCGGCATGGCAGTTGGGGTAGCCTTTATTCGAGGATTGACAGGCAGGCCCCTGGGCAACTTTTATGTCGATTTGATCCGGACGATCACCCGGATTCATTTGCCGATCGCCATTGTCGCGACGATTGTTTGCATTGCAGCAGGGATGCCAGAAACCCTCGCAGGGCCAGCCGTCTTTCCGACGTTAGAAGATCCGAATGTGAGTCAGGCGATCGCCCTTGGCCCGGTGGCTCACTATGAGGTGATGAAGGAACTGGGTGAGAATGGCGGTGGGTTCTTTGCCATCAACTCTGCTCATCCGTTTGAAAACCCCAACGGCTTCACCAACCTGCTGGAAATTGTGGGCATGGTGGCGATTCCAGCCTCCTTCATTTACACCTATGGAGTATTCGCCAATAACAAAAAGCAAGCCTGGCTGGTGTATGGCCTGGTGATGACAATTTTTGTGGTGTTTGTGATCATTAACGCGATCGGCGAATACAACGGCAATCCTGCAGTGAATGCACTCTTAGGCAGTCCGGCTCCCAACCTGGAAGGGAAGGAAGTCCGGTTTGGCTGGGCACAGTCGGTGCTCTTTTCAGTCATGACATCGGGGACGATGTGTGGTGCGGTGAATAGCCTGCACGATTCCTTTATGCCTAATGGTGGCTTTGTCATCTTCTCAAACCTGCTGCTGCAAATCATCTGGGGCGGACAGGGCACAGGTACGGCGTATCTCTTTACCTACCTGATTCTGGCGGTGTTTGTTACGGGATTGATGGTAGGTCGCACTCCCGAATTTTTGGGACGCAAGATCGAAAAACGGGAAGTGGTGCTGGCCAGTTTTCTACTGCTGCTGGTGCATCCGATCGCGATTCTGTTGCCGGGAGCGATCGCCCTTTCCCTGCCCAGTGCTCCCGCAGACGCAACAGCTCAGGGGTTTTATAACGGCATTACCAACCCTGGATTTCATGGGTTAACTCAGGTGCTGTACGAGTATGCCTCTGCGGCTGCCAACAACGGCTCTGGCTTTGAAGGACTGCTCGACAGTCAGCCTGCAGCTTCGGCATTGTGGTGGAATTTGAGTGCGTCGTTCAGTTTGCTGGTGGGGCGCTACGTGCCGATCGTGGCCCTGCTGTTACTGGCCGATAGCATGTCGCGCAAACAGCCTGTTCCCATGACCACCGGGACGCTGCGAACCGATACCGGCTTGTTTATCGGGGTCACGGCGGGTGTGATTCTCATCCTCGGTGCACTCACCTTCTTTCCCGTCCTGGCTCTGGGGCCGATCGCCGAAGCCTTTCAGATTGCCAGAGGAGGGTAGTACCCCGCGATCGGCCGCATTTCCAGAACTCGGAGTTTTTAAAGAATTCTGATTCTAAATACACCAAAATCCAAAATGGCATTTATGCAATCCAATTCCACCGCTAAAAGACCCTTCCGCTTACCTCATGGCCCTCGCGACAGCCGTAAACACACCCCCAAGGCAAAACTCAGCGGGTTATATCAGAGAGCCATCAAAGAGGCATTCCTGAAACTGCACCCTCGCATCGTAGTGAAAAATCCAGTGATGTTTGTGGTCTGGTTGGGCACCATTGTCACCTTCCTGGTTACGATTGACCCCAACCTGTTTGGCACCATTCAGGCGGATGCAACCCAGCAACGAGTTCTGAATGGCATGATTACTTTCATTCTGTTTTTCACCGTGGTATTTGCCAATTTTGCCGAGGCAGTGGCAGAGGGACGCGGCAAAGCTCAGGCAGATTCATTGCGATCGACCCGATCGGACACGATTGCTCGTAAAGTGCTGGCAGACGGCACGATTCAGGAGGTCAGTTCCACCGAACTGCGACGCGGCGATCGAGTCAAAGTCATCGCAGGAGACATGATTCCGGCAGATGGCGAAGTGATTGAAGGGATTGCTTCCGTCGATGAATCGGCGATTACGGGAGAATCTGCGCCAGTGCTGAAACAACCCGGTACGGATATTATGAGTTCGGTCACGGGAGGCACGCGCATCATCTCGGATGAGTTGCTGCTGCGAATTACTCAGGATCCTGGACAGGGCTTTATCGATCGCATGATTGCCCTGGTGGAAGGTGCATCCCGCACCAAAACGCCTAACGAAATTGCGCTGACCGTGTTGCTGGCAGTTTTAACTCTGGTATTCCTGATTGTCGTTTCTACGATTCCACCGATCGCCAACTATATCGCCAACTTTCTTGAAACGACATTGGGTACAGCCGCCGCCAATGCCTTCCGCTCCGGTGCCAGCATTGCGATCCTGATCTCGCTGCTGGTAGCCCTGATTCCCACCACAATCGGCGGATTGTTGAGCGCGATCGGGATTGCTGGCATGGATCGGGTGGCGCAGTTTAATGTCATTGCCACCTCTGGACGTGCGGTAGAAGCCTGTGGCGACGTGAACACGCTGGTACTTGACAAGACTGGAACGATTACATTGGGCAACCGATTAGCCGACGAGTTTATTCCCGTCAACGGTCATTCCATTGAGGAGATGGCTGATGTCTGTTTGGCCGCCAGCATGTTCGATGAAACCCCAGAAGGACGGTCGATCGTCCGGCTGGCAGAAAAGTTGGGAGGCACGGTCAATTTTGATGGCTGCACCGCCGCAGGGGTGGAATTCTCGGCTCGCACCCGGATGAGCGGTACGGATGTGGCAGGACAGGAGTTTCGTAAAGGGGCGGTGGATTCGATTAAAGGCTTTGTGCGATCGCGGGGCGGACAGGTTCCGGCGGCTCTGGATGCGGCGTATGAGCAGGTTTCGCACTTGGGGGGCACTCCCCTGGCGGTTTGCAAAGGAAATGACATTTATGGCGTAATCTATCTGAAAGACATCGTTAAACCCGGTCTGCGGGAACGCTTTGACCAACTGCGACGGATGGGCGTGAAAACGATCATGCTCACCGGGGACAACCGGATTACTGCATCGGTGATTGCTCAGGAAGCAGGAGTGGATGACTTCATTGCTGAAGCCACCCCGGAAGACAAAATCGACGTGATTCGCTCAGAACAATCCCAGGGAAAACTGGTCGCCATGACCGGAGACGGCACCAATGATGCCCCCGCCTTAGCTCAGGCCAATGTCGGTTTAGCGATGAATTCTGGCACTCAAGCCGCCAAAGAAGCCGCTAACATGGTGGATTTAGATTCCGACCCAACGAAGTTGATTGATCTGGTAACGATCGGGAAACAACTTTTGATCACCCGTGGAGCCTTAACTACTTTCTCGATCGCTAATGACATCGCCAAATATTTCGCCATCATTCCCACTATCTTTGCCGCTGCCGGAATTGGTGCTTTAAATATCATGGGCTTAAAAAGTGCAGAATCCGCGATCGTCTCTGCCCTCATCTACAACGCCCTGATTATTCCTGCTTTAATTCCCCTGGCTCTGAAAGGGGTACAGTTTCGCCCCCTCACCGCCGATCAACTGCTCCGCCGAAATATCCTGATTTACGGTCTGGGTGGCATCATCGCTCCCTTTATTGCCATTAAAGCGATCGACCTGATTCTGCCCCTATCGTAATCGCGGCCCTAGCAGCATGGGTTAGGCTTTGCTAACCCATCCTACAAATCACTAAACCTCATTCAACAATGATGAAATTCAATAATGATGAAACTCAATTCTCTAAAACCGTCGCTTCCATCTCTGCCAACGATCGCGCCAACACTTGCAGAAATTTCTCAACTCTGGTCAGAATGGCGCAGGCAAAAGCTCCCCCTGTACCTGTTTCTGGCGCTCTGTTTTAACCTCATTCTGGCTCCAGTCGTTTATGCTGCCAGTGGCAACGAGCTATCTCGCACCCAATCCTGGGCCTTAGGGCTATTAGGACTGGGAGCCGTTGCTTTGGCCATCTATCTGTTCTTTGTCATGTTCGTACCGGAGAAATTTTAATGAGTTTTGTACGCGAGGCCAGTAGAGCCATGCGATCGGCCCTGGTACTTTGGATCATTACGGCCCTGATTTATCCCCTGGGGATGCTGGCTATTGGACAAATTGCCTTTCCCTTCCAGGCTAACGGTAGTCTGATCAAAAATGCTCAGAATCAGGTGGTTGGTTCGGCCTTAATTGGTCAACCCTTTACCAGCGATCGCTACTTCAATAGTCGCCCCAGCACCACCAACTACAGCACAGCAGATCCGCAGAAAGATGATGCTGGAGTGTTGAAAACAGGCGTATCCGGTGCCAGCAACCTGGCCCCCAGCAACCCAGATTTACTGGATCGGATTCAGGGCAAGGCTGATCCTGATCCGAAGAAAGCGATCGTAGGCACCATTCCCACCATGCAAAAAGCAGGCATACAACCCACGGCTGATTTAGTTTACACCTCTGGTTCTAGCCTGGATCCCCACATCACGCCCGAAGCCGCAAGAGCACAAATCGCACGAGTCGCAAAGGTACGCGGACTACAGCCAAATCAACTGGAAACGCTAATCAATCAAAATACCGATGGTCGTTTCCTAGGGATTTTTGGTGAACCTGGTGTGAATGTATTGAAGTTAAACCTGGATCTAGATGCATTGAAACCTGTTCGTTAACCCCTTAGCTAATTGGGTAGAACCATTTTCCCGTGAGCCAAAACTATCCGATGCTACCCAAAAAATTGCCTCCTTCCTCAGTTCCCGTCAGGCAGACGCTACCGTTGTACCGACGGAGATGGAGTTGCGCGATCGCCTCACACCTAGGCACTTTGCCCTCCGCAGCCTGCTGGCAGGGATGGGTACAGCAGTTGGGTGTCTAGCAGGGTTTTGCCTATTCACTTGTCTCAGCATTATTGCCTTAACCCTGAGCACGCCTCCCCAAGCCAGCACCTCCACAGCAACCCCATCCCTAACCCCCCATCCCTCATCCCCAACCTCACTGAAATGACCAGCTATCCTTCCAAAACCTCTACCCCTTTGAAGAAGGTACGGAACCTTCGCTCAAACCTGTTTAACGAGCAGGTTGATCTTGTGTTTAGTGTCATGTCACTCTTCTTGTTGACTTGCATTGGCTCAATGGTGATGATTTGCTTTTTCTTTGAGATGAAAAAAGAGAGATGAAAAAGCTATCTCCCTGTGGAAAGCCAGCGATCGTCTGTTTTGCCTACTTTAAGCCCATCTCTGTTGAACAAATAAATGATGTTTCTGATTTATAGCCATATTTATGGGTATTCACTACATCTAATACCAAACATTGTTCTCTTCAATGGAAGTCTGAAGTATTTCGCTCTGCCAATGGCTTCTCTACTTTACAGAAAGTATAAAACGCTAGTTTAATTCAATTTTGACCTGGGAATAATCTCCTACAATGATACTTTTATGATTTCTGAATGCATTCACAATTACCTTAACTTTACCGTTGCTAGATCATAGCTCTGAGTGGATGCAGCAACACACCCTGCAACAACTACAAGAGGCCAGAAAATGCTTCTGTTGCAACCTCTCAGGGATATCTTTAGAGGGAAAAAATTTACAAGGAGCGGATTTGCGATCGGCGGATTTAAAGAAGCACGCTCTCATGTTTTGTAAAACCCTCCTTTCTGACGGTACAGTTTCAAATCGAAATTGTCAGTACATGAACCTTTATTTAAAAGATGGCCATCTCATCTTTTAGCCTTTTTAGGCTTCAGAAGACAACCCATTGCAGACCATATAACCCATGTACAAGCCAATGACATCCTCACCCGACAGTACCTCCATTCGTTCTGCCCGTCGCGGCAAGCATAAGATTTTTATTGGTATGTCTCCTGGGGTGGGCAAAACCTTCAAGATGCTGGAAGAGGGCCATCAACTGAGAGAAGACGGGGTTGATGTCGTGATTGGCCTCCTGGAAACCCACGGACGCAAAGAAACTGCAGCCAAAGCAAAAGGCTTAGAGACGATTCCCCGACAGGAAATCAACCACAATGGCGTGGTTCTGACGGAGATGGATACGGATGCAATCCTGGGACGACAACCCCACCTGGCGCTGATTGATGAACTGGCCCACACCAACGTTCCCGGTTCCCAACGGGAGAAGCGATATCAGGACGTAGAGGTGATTTTAGAGGCGGGCATTGATGTCTACTCCACGGTTAACATTCAGCACCTGGAAAGCCTCAATGATCTGGTGGCCCGGATTACAGGCGTGGTAGTGCGAGAGCGAGTGCCCGATCGCCTGTTGGAAGAAGCCGATGAAGTGGTGGTGGTAGATGTGACACCGGAAACTCTGGAAGAACGGTTGCGAGAGGGCAAGATTTATGCGATGGAGAAAGTGGAACAATCTCTGCAAAACTTCTTTCAACGCCGCAATTTGATTGCCCTGCGGGAGCTGGCTTTGCGAGAAGTGGCAGACAATCTGGAAGAAGAGGCCATCGCCGAGAATTCCCAAAATCCTCAGTCAAAGGCCCCCTATTGCAACATCCTGGAACGAGTTCTGGTGTGTGTGTCAACCTATCCAAATGCGGTGCAATTGATTCGTCGGGGTGCCCGCATTGCGAACTATATGCACGCTCCCTTTTATTGTTTATTTGTGGATGATCCAGACCGCTTCCTCAACAGGGAAGAAAGTTTGCATATCGAAACCTGTGAACGGCTTTGTCAAGAGTTTGAAGGTAAATTTATTCGAGTCACCGACCATGACAAAGCCAGGGCGATCGCAGAAGTGGCCAGAACCTATCGCATTACTCAAATTGTCATTGGTGAGAGTCAGCGCTCTCGCTGGAAATTGATGCTGCGCGGTTCACTCACCCATAAACTACTGCGATCGCTGAAGAATATCGATGTTCACATCATTTCAACGGAAAAGACCTGTTAATCACTGCTAACCCGCTTACTGACTCGGCCCCTGCATTCCGGCCAGTAGCTGAGGCATATACCAGATTTGCTGATCAGTCGCCATTTCACCCGTCTTTAAGAAGGGAGTGCCATCCTGGTAATTCAGTGGCCCTTTGTAAAGGTTGACGCTGCCGTTACCCATATTTTTGACGAAGTCATCAATGAACTTGCCATTGTCTCCCAACGCTTTTCCTTTGACAAAGCCAATCATGGAATCCGGCGCATTGATGTCCTTCCAATTCGGGCCTAACCAGACAAAATCATTGGGTTTCTGACCTGCTGCAGCTTCCTGTAACGCCTTGCCATAGGGAAGCGCCCAGTTATAGTAGGGGACACCCAGACAGATATCAGGAGCCAGATCACACCCTTGCTTGAAGTCATAGTGAGCAAACTTCACCTGCTTACCTGCATCCGCTGCCTTTTTGCCCTGAATCGCCGCTTCTGGTGTATCAATCCCGGACATGACCACATCGTAGCCACTGTTATAAAAGTCATCGGCCACTTTTGTCGGGTCGAGCGTTTTGCCCGGTATGTTGAACCAGAAGCCAATCCAGGTGACTTTGAAGTTCAAATCTTTCGGGTCTTTTTTCCGGTATTTCTCCCAGCAATGCTTGGCTCCCAGATAGGCGGCTGACGCATAGCGGCGAGTTTCATCATTGATTAAGGGGCCAAGGTAGCCGATTTTGCCTGTTTCAGTGCTCAGTGCCGCTGCACAACCCGCAATCATCTTGCCGTATTCCATCCGACCCATGATATTTCCCAGGTTGGGCTGGTTCTTGAAATTTTTGCCCTCTTTCCAGGCGTAATCTCCAGAGGCATGCACGATCGGAATATCAGGATATTTTTTGGCCGTTTCCAGGGCATCATCCTTAAAATCATCGGAGCTAAAGATGATAACTTTGGCCCCTCTGGCAATTAACTCATCTGCCACCTGAGAACCCGTGACATTAGGGCGATCGCCAGGGTTGACCTTATCAGCGTATTCAAGTTTATATCCCTGAGCGTTCACAACCTCCTGAACCCCATCATAATGCGCCTGATTCCAGCCTTTATCGTTTTTGGGGCCTACCAATACCAGACCAACTGCAAAATCTTTGGAACCGCCTCCAACCGCAGGTGAACCAGAGGTTGGGGGAGAGGCTGTAGGAGTCGGGTTACTACAGGCTCCCAGCAAAAGGCTCAATGCGGCTACAGGCCAGGATCGTTTGGCAATCTTGAAAGCGATCGCAGAAGAAAAAAAATCAGGGACTTGCATCCTACACTTCTCACACTCAGGTTCATGGGCTGGATTCTACCGTGGATGCCTGAAAACTCAAAAAGCCTTTGTCTGCACAAAGTAAGGGGCATCCGTGATTGCAGTCATCCTGATTCTCAATTAAGGCGATCGTGTTACCGATAGATGTATCAAAGTTATCAAAGTTCACTCTGTCTACAATCGCCTGCCTCTGCCAGCAAATGGTTTGGCGAGCGATACTGGAAATAGCCCGAATGCCCTATGCTAGTTGATTGCAATCCTTAATTGGGATTGGGTATCGAGCTGAACTGTATTAATGCAAGGGAAGGGATACTCTTAGCCTTGAAACAATTCCGCATTGATAGAAAATTCTGTATCGTTCTCTGAGATGTTGACCTATGCTTGAGTCTTACCGTAAACATGCTGCTGACCGCACTGCCCTGGGAATTCCTTCACTGCCTTTGAGTGCAGAACAAATGGCCGAGCTAGGGGAGTTGCTGCAACATCCGCCCGCTGGAGAAGAAGAGTTTTTATTGGAATTATTGCGCGACCGTGTGCCGCCAGGAGTGGATCAGGCGGCGTATGTGAAGGCCGGATTTCTGACGGCGATCGCTAAAAGCGAAATTACCAGTCCGCTGGTCAGTCCCAAATCTGCGATAGAACTGCTGGGCACTATGATGGGTGGTTATAACGTCCACTCCCTGATTGAACTGCTGCAATCCCCTGATCAGGAGTTAGCTACTACCGCTGCATCTGCCCTCAGCAAAACACTTCTGGTCTACGATGCTTTTCACGACATTCAAGACCTGGCCGAACAGGGAAATCCGTATGCCAGGCAGGTGATGGAGTCCTGGGCGAATGCAGAATGGTTCACCAGTCGGCCTCAATTGCCAGAATCCATTACCGTCACAGTCTTCAAAGTCCCAGGCGAAACCAATACTGATGACCTGTCTCCCGCTCCCCATGCCACCACCCGCCCGGACATTCCCCTGCACGCTACCGTAATGCTGGAAAGGCGGATGCCGGGAGGCTTACAAACCCTGGCCGAATTGAAGCAAAAAGGGCATCCTGTTGCCTATGTTGGAGATGTGGTTGGTACTGGTTCGTCTCGCAAATCTGCAATCAACTCGGTTCTGTGGCACATTGGGCAACCGATCCCCTTTGTTCCCAACAAACATACAGGCGGCTATATCCTGGGCGGCAAAATTGCCCCGATCTTTTTCAACACTGCTGAAGACTCCGGTGCGCTGCCTATTGAGTGCGATGTCACCCGGATGGAAACTGGCGATGTAATTACGATTCATCCCTACAAGGGCGAGATCACAAATGAGGCTGGTGAGGTGATTGCTACCTTCACCCTCAAACCCGACACGATCCTGGACGAAGTCCGGGCAGGAGGCCGAATTCCGCTACTCATTGGTCGTACCCTCACCGATAAAACTCGGGCAGCAATGGGATTAGAACCCAGTCCTGTCTTTGCCCGTCCCACCTCACCTGCCGATACTGGGAAGAGCTATACTCTAGCGCAGAAGATGGTTGGCAAAGCCTGCGGTCTTCCAGGTGTACGTCCAGGCACCTACTGTGAACCTGTGATGACCACAGTGGGATCTCAGGACACGACTGGCCCGATGACTCGCGATGAGTTAAAAGAACTGGCCTGTCTTGGTTTTGGTGCGGATCTGGTGATGCAAAGTTTTTGTCATACTGCCGCTTATCCCAAACCTGTAGATATTAAGACTCATAAGGAATTACCTGACTTCATTACCTCACGGGGTGGTGTCTCCCTGCGTCCGGGGGACGGCATTATCCACTCCTGGCTAAATCGGATGCTGTTGCCGGATACCGTAGGTACAGGTGGCGATTCTCACACTCGCTTCCCTTTGGGCATCTCTTTCCCAGCAGGCTCTGGTCTGGTTGCATTTGCCGCAGCTCTGGGCGTGATGCCACTGGATATGCCGGAGTCAGTTTTGGTGCGCTTTAAAGGGCAACTCCAACCAGGTGTCACCCTGCGGGATATTGTCAATGCCATTCCCTATGTAGCGATTCAGGAAGGAAAACTGACGGTCGCCAAGGAAAACAAGAAAAATGTTTACTCTGGCAAGATCATCGAAATGGAAGGCTTACCAGACCTGCAGTTAGAACAAGCCTTTGAACTGACGGACGCAACAGCAGAGCGATCGGCGGCAGGTTGCACCATCAAGCTCAGTACAGATACAGTGGCAACTTATTTGCGATCGAACATTTCCCTGCTGAAAAACATGATCGCTCGTGGCTATGGCGATGCCCGAACAATTCTGCGCCGCATTCGCAAGATGGAGGAGTGGTTAGCCAATCCCGTCTTAATGTCTGCTGACTCAGATGCAGAGTACGCCGATGTAATAGAAGTGGATCTGGATCAAATTAAAGAACCCCTGGTAGCGGCACCCAATGACCCAGACAATATCAAGCTGATGTCCGAATGTGCAGGTGATCCGATTCATGAGGTGTTTATTGGCTCCTGCATGACCAACATTGGCCACTACCGGGCGGCAGCGAAGGTACTGGAAGGCGAAGGACCAGTAAAGGTACGCCTCTGGATTGCACCACCCACTCGTATGGATGAACAAAAACTGCGTGAAGAAGGATATTACGGCATCTTCGCCGCTGCTGGAGCCAGAACCGAAATGCCTGGCTGCTCACTCTGTATGGGGAATCAAGCCCGGGTCGCCGATGGAGTCACCGTTTTCTCAACCTCCACCCGTAACTTCAACAACCGGATGGGCAAAGGTGCTCAGGTGTATCTAGGATCGGCCGAACTGGCCGCCGTTTGTGCGCTACTCGGTCGCATTCCCACAGTTGAAGAATACACTAATATCGTCACCAAGAAAATTGACCCATTTGCAGATGACCTTTACCGTTACCTGTATTTCGATCAAATTCCTGGATTTGAAGAGGAAGGTCGAGTTGTCACAAAGCAGGATGAAGCTCAGTTAACTACAATTGCAGTTCATTAACTGGGGAACCACAACGCAGCCGTCAGTCAACAATTCAACAATGCTGACGGTTGCATTATACCAGTTGCATTGTGCCAACAATATGCCTCTTTGAAAACCAAAAAGTCCTCTTGATAATTTACAAGAGGACTTTTTATTATTACCCTGGCATCGAGCTATTTTTGCGGGACGCTGCCGTCCAACTATCTTCGCC
>JBBIQC010000071.1:0-12372 GCA_037442585.1 Oscillatoriales cyanobacterium bin_317 | reverse complement strand
CGATCTGCCTCACTCCAACTGCTTCGATTCCGACTTTTTCAGCAAGCCCTAGTTACTGAATGCTGCGCCCTTACAAAGGTGATATTTTTCTCGGAAACCGCCTGAAGCAAAGGGTTGCAAGGAGCAGTGGGAATGGAAGCCTATGATGTGGTGATGATTGGTGCAGGTCATAATGGATTGGTCTGTGCGGCGTATTTGTTGAAGGCGGGTTACAGCGTCTTGCTGCTGGAAAAACGTCCGGTTCCGGGTGGGGCAGCGACAACGGAAGAGGCTTTACCAGAAGAAGCTCCCGGATTTAAGTTCAATCTGTGCGCGATCGACCACGAATTTATCCATCTGGGGCCAGTGGTGCAGGAACTGGAATTGACGAAGTATGGCCTGGAATACCTGTTTTGTGACCCCGTAGCCTTCTGTCCCCATCCGGATGGCAAGTATTTTTTGGGACATCGATCGCTGGAGCAAACCTGTGCCGAAATTGCCCGGTATAGTCCTCGTGATGCCCGCAAGTATGCCGAGTTTACGGATTACTGGCTGCGAGTGATTCGGGCTATGAGTCCCATGTTCAACGCCCCCCCGCGATCGCTACTCGACATCGCCGGAAACTTCAGTGCTGGCAAGGTGAAGGATTTAATTTCTGTAGTTGGTTCTACCAATAAAGCGATGGATTTTGTCCGTACCATGCTTACCAGCGCCGAAGATTTGCTCAACGAGTGGTTCGATTCAGAATTTCTCAAAGCACCTCTGGCCCGATTGGCCGCAGAAATGGGGGTGCCTCCCTCGCAGAAGAATTTGGGAATCGGCACGATTATGATGGCCCTGCGGCATGATCCGGGGATGGCACGACCGAAAGGGGGCACGGGAGCCTTAACCCAGGCACTGGTGAAGTTGGTGCAGGCGCTGGGAGGAAAAATTCTTTGTGATCAGAAAGTGGAAAAGGTGCTGCTGGATGGCGATCGCGTGGCAGGAGTGCGAGTGGCGGGAGGCACCGAATACCGGGCAACGAAAGGCGTGATTTCCAATATTGATGCTCAACGGTTATTCTTGCATCTCATGGATCCAGCAGATGTGAATGCGGTGGATTCGGAGTTGAGGGAGCGATTGGAACGGCGGATCGTCAACAACAATGAAACGATTTTGAAAGTCGATCTGGCCATGTCTGAACCCCTGCGATTTGAGCATCACCATCATCGGGATGAATACCTGATTGGTTCCATCCTGATTGCCGATTCGGTGCGCCATGTGGAAATTGCCCACGCGGATCCGGCACTGGGACGAATTCCCGATGCGGATCCATCCTTGTATGTGGTGCAGCCTACGGTATTAGATCCGACAATGGCCCCAGCAGGAAAGCACACGGTCTGGATTGAGTTTTTCGCGCCCTATCAAATTGCCGGATTGGAAGGCACCGGGTTGTATGGAACCGGATGGACGGATGAGTTGAAACATAAAGTGGCCGATCGCATTGTGGATAAGCTGGCGGAGTATGCTCCTAACGTGAAAACCGCAACCCTGGCACGACGGGTGGAAAGTCCGGCAGAACTGGGAGAGCGGTTAGGAGCCTTGAAGGGTAATTATTACCACCTGGACATGACCCTGGAACAGATGGTCTTTTTCCGTCCCCTGCCGGAAATCGCCAACTACAAAACTCCTATCGAAGGATTATTTTTGACGGGAGCCGGAACCCACCCCGGTGGCTCTATTTCCGGGATGCCGGGACGTAACTGTGCCAGAGTCTTTTTGCATAGCCAGAAGCCCTGGGCCACCACCTGGCAAGATGCTAGAGAGTCGTTGCGATCGCTCCTGAAACCCAGATAGAAGCATTCCCCACCCACAGCTAAGACTGTATAACCAGCTAGCAATCCAAAATCTAAAATCCAAAATCCAAAATCGAAACCCCTTCCCCATAACAAAACCAGCGGCAGAGAGCAACGATCCCTTGATCTGTCAGAATGAGTTCAGGATTGAGGAACAACCATGACCTCCATACAAACACAAGCAGAGATGACTTTGGAAGAGTTTTTACGACTTCCAGAGACAAAACCTGCGAGTGAATATGTTGAAGGTCGTATCTACCAAAAACCTGTGCCCCAAGGAAAACATAGTCGCCTACAGACCCGACTTCCGGCTGCCATCAATCAGCAGTTGGAACCTCAGCGGTTAGGGTGCGCTTTCACAGAATTGCGATGTACCTTTGCGGGCCGCTCCATTGTTCCAGATATTTCCGTGTTTACCTGGGAGCGCATTCCGCTTGATCAGAACGGAGACATTCAGAATGAATTTACGATCGCTCCCGATTGGAGCATTGAAATTCTTTCTCCGGATCAGTCCCCTACTCGTGTGATTAACAACATCCTGTTTTGCCTCAATCATGGAACGCAATTAGGATGGCTCATTGATCCAGACGAGCGAAACATCATTACATTTCAACCCGGTCAACAGCCGATCGCCCAGGAGCATCCGACAGAGATTCTGCTGGTTCCAGATTTGATGCAAAACTGGCAATTAACGGTAGGTGAACTATTTGGCTGGCTGAATTTTCCAGGATAACAGGATCAACGAAAGACGATTGCAAGGGCATGCTACAAAGAGTCTTGATTTTAGGGGGAAGCGGACGGATTGGCCGGAGTGTGGCCGCTGATTTGATCGCACATACAGAGGCCGAGATCCTATTAGCCGGACGAAATAGTGCTGCTGGAGAACGGGTGTGTAATCGTCTGGGGACTCGTGCTCAATTTCTGATGCTGAATCTGGAAGATCAGGCGGGGTTAAGTAGTGCGATCGCCCTAGCCGATCTGGTGATTCACTGTGCAGGGCCATTCCATTTCCGGGATGCCAGAGTTCTGAAAACCTGCATTGACCAAGGCGTGAACTATGTGGATGTGAGTGATCATCCGTCATTCACCCGCAAGGCAATGGAGTACAGTGCGGCGGCGGCGGCGGCTGGAGTGACGGCGATCGTCAATACAGGCATCTTTCCCGGAATTTCCAACAGCATGGTGCGGCAGGATGTAGAACAACTGGATGTGGCTGAAAAAATTCACTTAAGTTATGTCGTGGCAGGTTCGGGTGGAGCCGGAATCACGGTGATGCGAACCACCTTCTTAGGCTTGCAGAAACGCTTTCAAGCCTGGATCAACGGAGCATGGCAAACAATCAAGCCCTACAGCGATCGCGAAACGATTGAATTTCCCGCGCCCTATGGTCGGACAGGCGTGTACTGGTTTGATATGCCGGAAACCTTTACGCTGCCCAATACCTTTCCGGTTAAAACCGTGATTACCAAATTCGGCACTGTCCCCGACTTTTATAACTTCCTCACCTGGACTGTGGCCCGCTGGTGGCACCCCTGGCTCCTGAAACAAACTCCCGTAATTGAATTTCTCTCCCAAGTTAGTCACTTTATGACCGATGTCACCGATCGCTTCAGCGGCATTGGAGTCGCCATCCGCTCAGAAGTAACTGGACAAAAGGATGGCAAACCCGCCCAGGTTTGTTCGACATTAGTACATGAAAATACAGCGATCGCAGCCGGTTATGGCACAGGTAGCGTGGCCCAATTGCTGTTGTCTGGACAACTTCATAAACCAGGAGTTTGGGTCGTGGAACAGGCATTACCCACGGATTTATTTAATCAGACCTTGCAGGAACGTGGTGTGACTATTGCTTCAATGATAAAAATGGACGGTGGAGAGCAACGTTAGATGGATTGTGCTGAAGAGCGATCGTACTAACTATGACCCCAGCCAGCATTCCCCAGGCGGTTAGCGGGTGGCAGTAGTAGATAGTAACTCCTGCCACACCTGAGAAACTTTTACTTGGAGGCTGGCACTTATTCACCCTCCACTCCTACCCCCTGAATGGTCAGCACGGAACAGTGTGCATGATGCAGCACATAGTTACTGACACTCCCTAAGAAAAATTCTTTCAATCCCGTATGGCCCCGCCGCCCCAGGATAATCAGATCGGCTTCCCAGGTGTCTGCCAGGGCACAAATCTTGCGGCCCGGATCGCCAGGATTTTGAGTAAATTCAACACCTACGCCAGCTGCAGACACGTCTTTGGCCAGATTCTGCAGGAACTCCAGTCCCTGCCGTTCATACACCTCCCACTGCTGGGCGTAGGCTCGGATGGCCTCCTCATGTAAACCGGGATAAACACTATCTGGTCCTGGATATACCGGAGTCGGATAGTCTTCATCCATGGGGGACAGTACATGCAACAGCATAATCGTGCCACCCAATAGCTTGGCCAGATCGATCGCTTCTTGAACCACCGTGTCATCAGTCATGGTCGGTGAAACAGCAACGAGAATTTTTTTGAACATAGTATTTTGAGGGATTGGGGATTGGGGATTAAGGATTGAGTTTGGATCAAGGTTTCAGTGTTCAAACTGCTGAATCATCAGCTCTTAACCCCTAATCCCTAACCCCTAATCCCCTTTTTGCCTTTAGATTATCTCTCAGCTTCGGCAATTTCGAGGATCGTCTTTAACACAGAATCTGGGTTGAGGCTGATTGAATTGATACCCTGTTCGACCAGGAAGCGGGCGAATTCGGGATAGTCGCTGGGAGCCTGACCGCAGATGCCGATTTTGCGATCGCAGGCTCTGGCTGTGGTGATAGCGTGTTGCACCATGCGTTTTACAGCGGTATTGCGTTCGTCAAACAGGTGAGAGACTTGGGCGGAGTCCCGATCGAGTCCTAAAGTCAATTGGGTCAGGTCGTTGGAGCCGATGGAGAAGCCGTCAAAGATTTCACTGAATTCATCAGCCAGGGTGACATTGCTGGGCAACTCGCACATGACGTAGACCTGCAAGCCATTTTCACCCCGCTTGAGGCCGTTCTTCTCCATTTCCACCATTACCCGCCGACCTTCATCCGGAGTACGACAGAAGGGAATCATCAGAATCACGTTGCTGAGGCCCATGTCTTCCCGGACGCGCTTCATCGCCTGACATTCCAGGGCAAAGCCTTCCCGGTAGCGATCGTCGTAGTAGCGGGAGGCTCCGCGCCAGCCAAGCATCGGGTTTTCTTCGTGGGGTTCAAACTGGCGACCACCGAGCAGGTTGGCATACTCGTTGCTCTTGAAGTCGGACATGCGAACGATCACAGGTTTGGGGTAAAAGGCCGCTGCGATCGCCCCTACTCCCTGGGCCAGCTTATCGACAAAATATTCCGGCTTATCTTCATACAGCTTGGTCAGGTCAGCGATTTTGTATCGGGCCAGTTCATCTTCCAACTGGTCGTAATACAGCAGCGCCAGGGGATGCACCTGAATCTGGTTGGCAATGATGAATTCCAGTCGCGCCAGTCCCACGCCATCCGCAGGGATCGCCGCCAGGTTGAAGGCTTCATCCGGGTTGCCCACATTCATCATGATTTGAGTACGGGTTTTGGGCAAAGTATCCAACTCTATTTCATTCACCTGAAAGGAGAGCAGCCCTTCGTACACATGGCCGTCTTCCCCTTCACAGCAGGAGATCGTCACATCCTGCCCGGTCTTGATGGATTCCGTAGCATTGCCGCAGCCAACGATCGCCGGAATCCCCAACTCCCGCGCAATAATCGCCGCATGGCAGGTACGTCCGCCCTGATTGGTAACGATCGCACTGGCCTTTTTCATAATCGGTTCCCAGTCCGGATCGGTACGTTCCGTGATCAGTACTTCGCCCGGTTGGAACAGAGTAATCTTGCTAGGGTCTTGAATCACTCTGGCCTGACCCTGACCCACGGAACCACCCACACTGCGACCCGTCGCCAGTACCTGACCCCGTTCATTCAATTGATAGGTGCGAAGAACATTAACCGCTTTTTGCGAATGCACCGTTTCCGGTCGCGCCTGGACAATGAACAGGTCGCCCGTTAACCCATCCTTAGCCCATTCAATATCCATCGGGGAGGGCACACCGCGCACCTGGGAATAGTGATCTTCAATCACGCAGGCCCACCGCGCCAGTTGCAACACTTCTTCATCCGTAATGGCAAACTCTTCCCGCTGACTGCGGCTGACGGAAATATTTTTCGTAAATTTGGAGCCACCCTCGTCATAGATCATCTTGATTTCCTTGGTGCCCAACCGTCGCCGGACGATCGGACGGAACCCCTGTCTCAATGTTGGTTTGAACACCAGATACTCATCCGGGTTGACGGCTCCCTGCACGACGTTCTCACCCAGCCCATAAGCTGCCGTCACCAACACCACATCCTTAAAGCCACTTTCCGTATCAATGGAGAACATCACGCCCGAAGCGGCCAGGTCGGAGCGCACCATCTTTTGCACCCCCACGGACAGGGCAATCTCGAAGTGGTCAAAGCCTTTGGTCTGGCGATAAGAAATGGCGCGATCGGTAAAGATAGAGGCAAAACAGCGGTGGCAGGCTTCCAGCACCCCTTGCAGACCGCACACATTCAGATAGGTTTCCTGCTGTCCGGCAAAACTGGCATCGGGTAAATCTTCTGCTGTGGCACTGGAACGCACGGCCACATCGGTTTCAGGCCCACCGTATTGCTCACATAGCTGCTGATAAGCGTCGGCGATCGCGTCCTGCAAATCTGGCGGAAAGGGGGTTTGTAGCATTAGCGATCGGGCCTGCCGGCCCACCTTCTGCAAACTCCGCACATCATCCACATCCAGTTCTGCAAATAACTCCCGCAATTTGGCTTCCAGCCCTGCCAACTCAATGAAGTGCCGATAGGCATAGGCTGTGGTCGCAAAACCATTGGGCACGTTCACTCCCTGACTGGATAGCTGGCGAATCATTTCTCCCAGGGAAGCATTTTTTCCGCCTACCAGAGGAACATCTTGAATCCCGACTTGTTCAAACTCCAGCACCAGCGCCTGTTCTCTCGGATGCTGGGAAGTACGAGTTTCTAAAGAAAGATCCACCATAATCTCTAAACTCCAGTTTTATGCAGCAAAAGGGAATTCCCCCTCTCTTCCCTTGTAGCGAATGGCAAGGAAGAGTGTGGTGGATTGCAGGAATTCTTATCAGTAAGCAAAACAACTTACCGCAAAAAGCCATCCAAACTCTTACTTAAGCGGGCAGATGGTTGGCAGGCCACGAAGAAAAAGAATTAATACCTTAGTACTAAGAAAATATAATTTAAAGGTAAGCAGGTCGCCGTCAATTAACATAAGCTTCCTTACAGGATGGGTTGGCGATCGCGTAACCCATACGGCTTGAGGAAGTGATGTGTTACGGCTGCGCCTGACCCATCCTACGTCTACGTTTGATTTTGGCTGCCTACTCAAGTTAAGTCCAGATATGGAGTGCCCGTCCCAGAAAAAACATTCAAAACACCAAATCTAGTAGCCAAGTTCCCAATGATCGCGTACCCTTAGTCTCAGCCATTTCGTAGGTTTGAGTCCTTATGTCTTTTGTGGGTCTGCACATTCACAGTGATTACAGTTTGCTGGATGGGGCCAGTCAGCTTCCAGAACTGATCGATCGCGCCGTGGAGTTGGGGATGCCTGCGATCGCTCTCACGGATCACGGGGTGATGTATGGGGCGATCGAGATGCTGAAGGTGTGCAAGAACAAAGGCGGGGTGATCAAACCAATCATCGGCAACGAGATGTATGTGATTAACGGCGATATTACCAAACAGGAGCGTCGTCCTCGTTACCATCAGGTTGTACTGGCGAAGAATACCCTGGGCTACAAGAATCTGGTGAAGCTAACCACCATTTCCAACCTGAAGGGGATTCAGGGCAAGGGCATCTTTTCCCGCCCCTGTATTAACAAGGAATTACTGGAGCAATATCGCGAAGGCTTGATTGTCACTTCCGCCTGTTTGGGAGGGGAAGTGCCGCAGGCGATTTTGCAGGGCAGACCAGAAGTAGCCCGTCGGGTGGCGCAGTGGTACAAGGATTTGTTTGGCGAGGACTATTACCTGGAACTTCAGGATCACGGGTCGCCGGAAGACCGGATTGTGAATGTAGAACTGGTGAACATTGCCCGAGAACTGGATATTCAAATCATTTGCACCAATGATTCCCACTACATTTCCTGTTATGACGTAGAAGCTCATGACGCGCTGTTGTGTATTCAAACCGGGAAACTGATTACGGAAGATAAGCGGCTGCGGTACAGCGGCACGGAATACCTGAAATCGGCAGACGAAATGCGCTTGCTGTTTCGCGATCACTTAACAGCAGACGTGATTGAGGAGGCGATCGCCAATACCCTGTCTGTCGCGGAAAAAATCGAAAGCTACGACATTCTGGGCGAACCTCGAATTCCTGACTATCCCATTCCCGAAGGCATGACTGCCGATGAATACATGGCTGAAGTCGCCTGGGAAGGATTGCTGAAGCGGCACAAATGTTCCTCCCGTGACCAGATTAAACCGGAGTACCGCGATCGCCTGGAATACGAACTCCAGATGATGCAGCAGATGGGATTCGCCACCTACTTTCTCGTCGTGTGGGATTACATCAAGTTCGCCCGCGATCGCGGTATTCCTGTGGGGCCAGGTCGGGGGTCAGCCGCCGGATCGCTGGTGGCCTATGCAATGGGCATCACCAATATTGATCCGGTGCATCACGGTTTGCTATTTGAACGCTTCCTGAATCCCGAACGGAAGTCGATGCCGGATATTGACACGGACTTTTGTATCGATCGCCGGGATGAAGTGATCCAATATGTCACCGAGAAATACGGTACCGAGCGGGTGGCGCAGATTATTACCTATAACCGGATGACCTCCCGTGCCGTGCTGAAGGATGTGGCGCGGGTGCTGAATGTGCCCTACGGGGAATCCGATCGCATGACGAAAATGATTCCCGTGGTGCGCGGCAAACCCACCAAGCTGAAGGTGATGATTTCCGATGACACGCCAGCCCCGGAATTCAAAGAGAAGTACGACAAGAATCTCACGGTTCCGGGGACAGAACCCGCTGTCACCTATCGCCGCTGGATCGACATGGCAATGCGAATTGAAGGCACGAACAAGAGTGTGGGGATTCACGCGGCAGGGGTGGTGATTTCCGCCCAACCACTGGATGAAATTGTGCCCCTCCAGCGCAACGAGGATGGAGCCGTCTTTACTCAGTACTTCATGGAAGATATTGAGTCTCTAGGGCTGCTGAAGATGGACTTCCTGGGACTGAAAAACCTGACGATGATTCAGAAAGCGTTGGAACTGATTCAGCAAAATCGAGGACTGGCGCTGGATCTCGATCGCCTGTCTCTGGATGACCCCGAAACCTACAAGCTATTGGCTCGCGGCGAACTGGAAGGCGTGTTCCAGTTGGAGTCTTCCGGGATGCGGCAAATTGTCCGCGATCTGAAGCCGTCCGGTCTGGAAGATATTTCCTCCGTCCTGGCCCTCTACCGTCCGGGACCGCTGGATGCGGGACTGATTCCCAAATTCATCAACCGCAAACACGGGCGGGAAAAGATCGATTATGCCCATGAGATTCTCGAGCCCATCCTGAATGAAACCTACGGCATCATGGTCTATCAGGAACAGATCATGAAAATCGCGCAGGACATGGCCGGATACTCCCTGGGACAGGCCGATCTACTGCGGCGGGCAATGGGGAAGAAAAAGAAATCGGAAATGGAAAAGCACCAGGAAATCTTTGTTTCCGGTGCTAAGGAACGGGGCGTAGAGAAGAAAGTCGCCACCGATTTGTTTGATCAAATGATCAAGTTTGCCGAATACTGCTTTAATAAATATCACTCCTGCGCCTACGGCTATGTCACCTATCAAACTGCCTACCTGAAAGCCAATTATCCCGTTGAGTACATGGCCGCCTTGCTGACGGCCAATAGTGGCGATCAGGATAAGGTGCAGAAATATATTGCTACCTGCATCTCAATGGGCATTCAGGTGCAACCCCCGGATATTAATCGCTCCGGTGTGGACTTCACTCCTACAGGTAACAGCATTTTGTTCGGTCTATCGGCAGTCCGCAATGTCGGGATGGGCGCGATCGAAGCCATTCTGCTGGTACGAGAAGAGGATGGCCCCTTCAAATCCCTGGCCGATCTGTGTGCGCGGGTGGCTTGTTCCGAGAACGATCGCATTGATTCCCGCGCCCTCAACCGTCGCGCATTGGAAGCGTTGATCTACTGCGGTGCCTTTGACCAATTGGAACCTAACCGCAATCAGTCTCTCCACGATCTGGAACTGGTACTGGATTGGGCACAATCCCGCGCCCGCGATCGCGCCAGTGGTCAGGGCAATTTGTTCGATTTACTTGCCACTACTCCCGCTGTCCAGGAATCTGCCGCCAGTTTCGATTCAGCCCCCAAAGCTCCTGCGGTGCCAGATTTACCGCAACAGCAACGGCTGCAAATGGAAAAGGAAATTCTCGGCTTTTATATCTCGGATCATCCCTTACGTTCCATTCGCGAAGCCGCCCGCATTCTGGCTCCCATTAACCTCAGCGATATCGGGGATTACTCCGAAGGGGCAACGGTCAGTGCGATCGCCCTCATCTCCTCTGTGAAACCGGTCGTGACGAAGAAAGGCGATCGCATGGCGATTCTGCAACTGGAAGATCTCACCGGACAGACGGAAGCGGTCGTCTTTCCCAAATCCTACGAACGAGTGCAGCAACACATCCAGGCCGATCTGCGGGTGATGATCTGGGGCAAGGTCGATCGCCGGGATGACCAGACCCAATTCATCGTGGAGGATATCGAACCCGTAGAAGCCGTCTACATGGTGATGGTAGAACTGGATCCCAGAGTCGCCAGTGACATTGAGCAACAACACCGTCTCCGCAATGTGCTATTGCAAAATAAAGGCGAGGACGATCGGGCTAAAGTGCCTGTCGTGGCGATCGTCAAAAATCAGGAAAAACGCTACTTCGTCCGCTTCGGCTCCCAGTTCCGCGTCCAGAACTATCAGGCCACCGTCAACGCCCTCACCAGAGCCGGATTTCAGGCCAGAGCCTCATCTCTCGTTGGTGGAGCATAGGCAATTTCCCAAAAAGTTAATCCCCGCAAATTGTAGGGGTATAGTATTCGGTTGTTCCCCTCTGGCAAAAGGCAAAAATCATTGCCCGAATGCTGCGCCCGTCCAGGGTTAGCACGTTTGTAGATTAAGCTGTAGATAAAAAGCGATCTCCAAGAGGTACAGATATGACACTGGTTGAGTTACTTCCTGCAATCAAACAGCTCTCTGCGATGGAAAAACTTAAACTGATCCGGATTCTGGCTGAGGATTTAGATGTGGCTGAGGGCATTTCGCCCTTGGAGCCTCTTAAAACCTATGATTTACCGACTCCTTATGACAGCTTTGGAGCAGGAGCAATGCTGATGGAAGCGTTGAAGCGGTCAGATGCCAATTTCCAGTAGTGTATGCGATTCAAATACTCAATCACTAGCCCAACCCAGAATGAGTTTGACAGTCTACCAAGACTTCCATTGTTACTACAGCGGCAAGATCGGAGAGTAGAAACTGCTGGTTTAGTCGATAGTGGAGCTACAGTAAATGTTCTACCCTATGAACTTGGTCTTCAGTTGGGAGAAATCTGGGACGATCGCAGAGCCATCATTCAATTAGCAGGCAATTTGGGTGATCAGCCAGCAATCCCCTTTTCTGCGATCGCCCATATCGGAGAATTTCCAGCTTCTGAGTTGGTGTTTGCTTGGGTCAAGCGTCCCAATGTGCCGTTAATTTTGGGACAAACTAACTTCTTTCCTTGAATTCGATGTTTGCTTCTACCGTTCCGCCTCAGAGTTTGAAATCAAACCAAAATCTTCACGTACAACAACCGGAGGAAGCCCACCATGACTGTCACAACCGCAAAATGGAGTCTGGATGACTATCACCGGATGATTGCGATGGGCATTTTAGCCGATCGCCGCGTCGAACTCCTAAAAGGAGACATTGTTGAGATGGAGATCGAAGGCGAACCCCATGCTTACTCTCGGAATGAGGCGGACGAATATCTCACAGAGTTGCTGGGCGATCGCGCCAAAGTTCGTCAAGATAGCCCCGTGACTCTGCTGAATAACTCAGAACCAGAACCGGATATTGCGATCGTGCAACGACTGGGACGGGAATACCGATCGCACCATCCCTACCCGGAAAACATCTTCTGGTTGATTGAGTATGCCGAATCTTCGTTAGCCAAGGATTTAGAAGTCAAAAGCAAAATCTATGCGGAAGCTGGCATTCCTGAATATTGGGTGGTGAACTTGCAAGCAATGCAACTGATTGTGTTTCACAACCCACAAAATGGTGAATATGCGTCTCAACAAGCCTTCATCAGTGGAACCATATCACCGTTGGCTTTCCCAGATGTAGCGATCGCAATTGCCGCCATCTTAAACCCCTGATCGCTGTAGCACTTATTTACGGGAGCGTGTCACTTTTTCGAGAGAAAAAGGTGCTGAGGATCGAGGGAGCCATT
>JBBIQC010000070.1:11279-12394 GCA_037442585.1 Oscillatoriales cyanobacterium bin_317 | reverse complement strand
GTTCAAGGGGATGCTGTCCCACCGTTTCATTAACCTCTCACATAAAGGAAATGAACAAACCATGAAGGTTGGGAGCAACTCAACGCTTAAGCGGCAAAACGGGCTGTGCGGAATCGCTCGACAAACCCTCTAAAGCTCAAACCAAGTTCAGCTAGAAACCTAGAATATGCCCATAAAAGAAATTATGGTTCTGACTTGGATAAGGTTTAAAACAATCAGAGTGATACAATCCCCATCTGCTTGACATTACAGATAGTTAATATCGTTTCATTAACTATAGTATAGAAAACTACAAACTTTTCGCGTACCCATTTTGTCCTGTGCTTTGTTGGCAAACATACAGCAAAAACAGGATAGGCTCAGCGAGGGGATTTCGTCGATCTGCTCAAGATCCACAAAGGTTAAAGAAACATTAAGTTTTTCAATGTTTTGCTTTGGCCTACTTAATGCTTCTTCAAACCAAACAATCTTTGAGACTATAAGCGACCTGTTCTTGCTGTTCCAGAGTTATTTCAGGGAACATGGGCAGCGATAACACCTGTTGGGAGGCTTGCTCAGCCAGGGGCAGTTGTCCTGGCTGGTAGCCCAGTTCCCGGTAAGCAGGTTGCAGGTGTAGCGGTAGGGGATAGTAAACCATTGAGGCCACGCCTTTCTCCTGAAGCTGCGATCGCACTCTGTCTCTAGCCGCTCCAGCATCACTCTCGCCCGTCACCCGAATCGTGTACTGGTTCCAGACACTTTTGCCGCCAGCCATCTCTTGAGGCCGCGTAATGTTCGGAATGGGGCTGAGGAGATGCTGATAGCGATCGGCCACGTCCCGTCGTTGTTGGTTCCATTGATCCAGGTGGCGCAGCTTGATTTGTAGAATTGCTGCCTGCACCGCATCCAATCGGCTGTTAACCCCTAGTTCTTCGTAATAGTAAGCCCCCTGCCGACCGTGATCTCGCAGACGACGCAACCGCTCTGCGATCGCCGGGTCGTTCGTCGTGATTGCTCCCCCATCTCCACAAGCTCCCAAATTTTTGGTCGGGTAGAAGCTGAAACAGCCAATATGACCAATGCTGCCGACTTTTTGCCCTTCCCACTCGGCTCCCGTAGATTGGGCACAGTCCTCG
>JBBIQC010000070.1:0-11269 GCA_037442585.1 Oscillatoriales cyanobacterium bin_317 | reverse complement strand
ACAATCAACAGGTTATGGGTCTGAGCGATCGCCATCAGCCGCGTCATGTTCATGGGTAAACCAAACAAATGTACAGGAATGATCGCCCGCGTGTGTCCTGTAATCGCGGCTTCTACCTGATCCAGATCGAGGTTAAACGTAGCCAGATCAATATCTACGAAGACAGGGGTTGCTCCGACGGCGCTGATGACTTCTGCGGTGGCAACAAAGGTAAATGGGGTGGTAATCACCTCATCTCCGGATCCAATTCCCAGTGCTCTTAAGGCCAGGTACAGGGCATCGGTGCCAGAATTACAGGCAATGCATTCCGAAGTGCCAATGTATTCAGCAAATTGACTTTCAAAATCTGCCACCCAGGAACCACCAATGTAACGCCCAGAAGCCAAGACCTCTAGCGCTGCTGCATTCATCTCTGCGCCAATCAGCTTGTACTGTTCAGACAGGTCAAAAGGAGGAATTCTGTTCACTCACACACACCGTAAGTAATGATTACTACTAGAACCTGATTATGCCTGGAAAGGACAACATCAATCCAAAATCGCAAATCCAAAATCCAAAATTCGATGAACTCACCTTTGCAATTAATTTGGGCCTTGGGGCTAATGGCGATCGCGATCGCGCTTTCAGTCTGGCAAAAGCTGGGGCTGGAAGGGAGGCTGGCTATGGCAACGGGACGAACAGTGCTGCAACTCTCAGTTGTGGGGTACGTGCTGGCGATCGTGTTTGAGTTTAAAAATCCGCTGCTAGTCCTGCTGGTGTTGGGGGTGATGCTGGTGGTGGCGACGATCGTGGCCCGCAACCGCATTAGTCAAAAAATTCCCCGTCTGATTCCTCTGGTGGGCGGCTCTATTCTAACGGCTACCGCCCTGACGTTGCTGTATACCAACCTGCTGGTATTGCAGCCCCCAACCTGGTATGACCCTCAGTATTTGATTCCCCTGGCTGGAATTGTGCTGGGAAATGCGATGAATGGGGCAGCGATCGCGGGAGAACGGCTGGTTAGTACATTAAATTCCAGTCAGCTTGAAATTGAGACTCACTTAAGTCTGGGAGCGACTCCCCAACAAGCCGTAGCCCAGTATCGTCGGGAGGCCATCAAAGCGGGACTGATCCCCACCATCAATACCATGATGGTCGTCGGCCTTGTTACCTTACCCGGAATCATGACTGGACAATTGTTGAGCGGTGTGAATCCGCTCATTGCTGCTACTTACCAGGCCATTATTATCTTTATGCTGGCCTGTGCCACCTTAATGACCACCTTACTGGTGACCACTGGCCTCTGCCGCCAGCATTTCAACCAGTTTGCTCAACTCCAGTTATGGTAATGGCTTACTCGTCATCCAGTTCATTTTGGAGGGAAAGGGATCCGGTTAAGAGATTTTCCATCTCCATCCGCTGTTCCATCTGGCGCAAGAAGTAGCCCGTCATCATGGCGGATACCAGTAACCCAGCTAAATTTTCCCGATCGGTGGTGATCTTGACGTTGAATGCCTCGGAGGGCAGCATGCCTACCAATCCTTGCACGTTGTGGGAAATTATCTGCTTTACATTCGGACTTACAGATTTCGCAACCTGAGCCAGCACCTCCGGCGACTGTAGCTGAAGGTACTTGAGTAGGGGGTTTGCCTCCCCTACTTCCGGTTCAGAGTTGAGAAAGTTTGCACTGTCAGAGTTAAAGATCATTGGCAATCTAATAGGGTATTTAGCCTATTGTGGCACTTTCGTCTTAGGGTTGCCTAAGTAGTTTGTAGGGATTTTTGGGGATCGGAGAGCGGGGATCGGGGATCGGGGATTAGTAGAGACATTCCGGCGGAACGTCTCTGTAAGGAATTCGGAATCTTAAATTCTTTATGCTTTCGGTTCGAGATACTGGTTGAGTTCGATCGCCTGATCTTGATGAATTTGGAAGTATTGGTGAAATTTGTCGGTGACCTGGAGCCAGTAAGAGCGGCCATCAGACTGTCGGCGTTTGCGGACGAAGCCTAGCTCTACCAATTCCTGAACATGCTGATAGGCGTTTGATCCCCGGATTTCCACCAGATCGGTTTGGGCAATTTTGCCTTTCAGGGCGATCGCGGCCAGGGTTCGCAGCGCACCGACCCCCAAATCGGCAGGCAGGAGTTCCTGAATCAGGTGGTGAAACGTTTCCCGCAACTGCAAGGCATACCCATTGGGCGTTTCCACAATTTCTAGAGCGCTGTCTCGATGCGCGTAATCGGCCATCAATTCAATCAACCCTTCTTCTACGGTAGCCCGATCGCACTTGGCATACTCCGCCAGTTCTGAAACCGTCAGTGGTTGGGCTTTCAGATACAGAATCGCTTCAATCGTGCGGGCAAGAGAAGGCATGGATGGAGTTGAGAGTGAAGAGTGAGGAGTTGAAAGTTAAAAGTTTTGAATTGTCATTCGCCCCTTGTCCGTTGTCCCCTACCAATGAGCGATCACCAATGACTGATGACCAATTTTCAATCTAAATTCCGCCCGGTCAACTCAACAAAAATATCTTCTAAATTAGATGGTCTGACCATCTGACCGGTTTTGTCGGGCTGCTGGTCCAGGTAGGCGTTGGCGGCTTCCAGGGTGGGGAAAAACTGGTACTCCCAGTGCGCAGCTCCGCTGCCCCCTTGAGGATCGCCCAATTGCTTGATCACCAGACCTTCTCCATGTTTTTGACGCAACTGTTGCAGGGTGCCGAGTTCAATTAACTGCCCATTATCCATGATGCCGATGCGTCCGGGTTCGCCACTGCCAAAGCCACCACAGAGATACTCAACCTCGTCCATGTAATGGGTGGTGAGCAGAATGGTCATGCCCTGCGTGTTCAGATCGCGAATGATTTCCCAGAGACGGCGACGAGTTTGGGGATCCAGGCCCACGGTGGGTTCATCGAGAAACAGGAGTTCCGGACGATGGAGTAAAGCTCTGGCAATTTGCAGGCGACGTTTCATGCCGCCGGACAGAGTTTTAGCGGTATCATTGCGACGATCGCTTAGTTCCACATAATCCAACCAGCGATCGATTTCCTGTTGGCGCTGAGGATTGGGGATGTGGTGCAGGCGACCATGAAATTCCATGTTTTCCCACACGGTCAGGTCGCTGTCCACACTCAGTTGTTGTAGCACTACGCCAATTCGCCGCTTCACCTGTTGGGGACTGCGAACTACATCGTACCCGGCAACCAGAATCTGTCCTTGAGACGGGCGGGTCAGGGTAGTGAGCATCCGAATCGTGGTGGATTTTCCGGCTCCATTTGGCCCCAGTAAGCCGAAAATCTCTCCCGCTTTGATGTCAAACGACAGATTATTGACCACCGGGGCTTTAGTAAAGGTTTTGTATACGTTCTCGAGGGAAACCGCGATCGTCATAACAGGTAAGGTCAATCTGAACTATCGCCAATGGAAGCAGCAGGTTTTTCTACAACATCGCCTCGCTCGGTAAACACAATCCGGAGAAAGGGGGGAGCCAGGAATGTTGTGAGAATCACCATGACAATAATCGCAGCTTCCAGGGGTTTAGACAGCACTCCACTGGCAGATCCTACGGCAGCAAACACTAAGCCCACCTCACCTCTGGGAATCATCCCCACGCCGATCGCCAGTCGGTTAATTCCCGGTTTGCCAAATACGGCCAGCCCTGTCACTACTTTACCGATAATCGCCACCAGAATCAGAAAAGAAGCCATAATCAGCCCTTCCCGGTTCTCTGGCACAAAGGGATTTAACACGCTTACATCCGTGCGGGCACCGACCACAATAAAGAAGACAGGCACCAGGATGTCAGCGATCGGCACCACCTGTTTGATCAAATCTTCTCGCTTGTCCGTTTCTGCCAGAATCAGCCCAGCGGCAAAGGCTCCCAGGATGGCTTCTAACTGAATCACATCAGCGATATAGGCCAGCAAAAACGCCATCATCAGGGCTGGAATCAAAACCTTGCCCCGGGTTTGCAACCGCTCCATTAAGGACATCAGCAAGGGATTCAACAACCGTCCTAACCAGATCGATCCCACCAGAAACACTCCGGCACTCACAATCAGGTAAATCACATTGCCGATTTGCACCTGTCCCTCACGAGCCAGACTGGCGACCACGGCCAGCACGATAATGCCCAACACATCATCCAGAACGGCGGCTCCGATAATAATCTGGCCTTCACCAGAGGTTAGCTTTTGAATTTCAGCCAGCACTTTTGCCGTAATGCCAATACTGGTCGCCGTGAGGGCCGCTCCAGCAAAAATTGCAGGCACTACGGGTGTATGAAAGAACCAGAGGAGACCTGCCGTTCCTAACACAAAGGGTGTGACGACTCCCACCACCGCTACGACAGTCGCCTGGGGGCCAACCCGGATTAACTCTTTCAGATTCGATTCCAGGCCAATCTCGAACAGTAAGATCACTACACCCAGTTCCGCCAGTACAGAAATGACCTCACTCTGAGCCGTGAAGACGGATGTCAGAGATTCAGGAGTCAGGGTGGACGTGGTTTTCAGCAAGTGCATTAACAAAGAGCCGCTGCCATCCTCACCACCTTCGGGAAAGACGAGCAGGTCTAAGGCCGAAACTCCAATCAGAACACCACCGACCAGCTCTCCTAGCACAGGCGGCAGGTCAATTCGGGCACAGAGTTCTCCTCCCAACTTACTGGCCAGGTAGACCACCACCAGGCTGAGCAACACGCCAGCCAGGATTAATGGCCCATTCGCGGCTTCATTAGCAGGTTGGTTGGCCGTTGCCAGCAAAGGTGGCAGGTAGGTTGGTGAATGCAGGGGTAGCAGGTTTGGGAAATCAACCCAGGTCATAAGGCTTACCAGTGGTTCTGTAAAATTCCATTTCTTGATTGTATAGACTTCGTTACAAGGTGAAGCCGGAACTAGAGCGATCGCCCCCTTCCGCCCAGTCTAAAATGGCGTAGCTTTGCCAGAAATCAGGGCAAAGGAGGATCTAAACCTTGTCCAAGTCCAGAATCGTAGTTTCTCTGATAGGAAAACTCCAGTTCTCTAGCTGGACTTGGTTTAAAACTACACTTGTTCTATCGATAACCAGAGCAGAACCCTTTCATGGTCTTACTCCTCACCGATATCTTTCTGCTACTAACCCAGGTCTTTCTCTGGCTGATCGTGGGGTTGGTAATCTGGTTCTTTCTGCAAAGGGTTTTGTCTAAGCAGTTTCTTGGCATTCTGGTACTGCTGCTATTTCTGTTTGTGATTCTGACGACCTTTTACCAGGGAGGCATCAACCAACCCGGAAGTGTTCTGGAAATTCTCTGGCGAGTCATTTCTTATCCCCTGACTCCCTTTGGTTTAGGGTTTATTCTGTTGTTGCTGCTGCTCACAGGATTCGTCAAGCTGGGCAAATGGGCAAAATATATTATTCAGGGGGTCTTAATTTTGCTCCTGCTGGGTAGTATTCCATTCATCGCCTATTTTCTGGCTCAGGAACTGGAGATGGAGGCGATCGAGCTAATCAACCCGCTCCCCTCACTCAATGCAGATGCCCGTCAGGTGATTGTACTCTTAGGCCGAGATACAACCCGGTTTCAACTCAGACCCCGACGGGAAGAGGCTCCTGCAGCCGACGCTGATACAACCAACGCTTCCAGAGTTGCGATTAATGAAACTCAGTATCAGGTATTGAGTCAATTACCCGTTCAGATGACGGCCCACGGGAACCGAATTGTTTATGCAGCAAAACTATATCAGGACTCTACTGAACGCAATCCGCTGATCATGATCAGTGCAGGTCGCCGCTACGATCGCAAAAAACACGAAGGAGAAACCTGGGAAGAAATTTCTGAAGCTCAAGATATTCAAACCATGTTGACTCAAACCTTTGGAGTTCCTGCCAATGCCATGATTCAGGATCGGGAAGAGTACAGCATCCACAGCAGTGCCGTCAATGTGCAAAAATTGCTGCGCGATCAGGGCATTAACTACGGCAAGCAATTAATCCTGGTCACCTCGGCTCTGAATATGAACCGGGCCGCGCTGACGTTTGAAGAAGTGTTTAGCAATGACTGTATTGTCGTGCGTCCCACAGATTTTCTCACCGTTCCCAAAACCGATCGGCTGAGAGGAATTTTGCAAGGACGCGATCTCATAGAACGGGATTTTCAAGTCACCGACATTCTTCCCTCAGCGGAAGCCTTTTATATCAGTTCCCAGGCCTATCAGGAGTATCTCAATTCGTTCTATTATTTCCTGCGCCGCTGGATCCGACCCTTCAGATCTCGTGGAGAGATTCAGACCTGCCCCACAACTCCCAATCAGACTCCTTCCCCCACTCCTGCTGCTCCTGCTACGACCACGCCAATTCCGATCCCCACGCTTACCCCTGCCCCTGCTCCCACTCCGATTCCCACTCCGATTCCAATTCCCACTGGCACTCCCACCGCCCCTAATTCTACCCCTGAAGAATCGCAGTAAGATTTTCTCTGCCTCCAGAGGGATGACTCAACTCTCCTCAATCACCCTAAGCCTTAATTCGATTAGGATGATAAAGCCTCCTATTGAACGGTGATTGACTACGAATGGCTCGACCCTCTCGATTACGAAAGTTAGGGGAGTATCTGCGACCCCACTGGCGTAAAGCAGCCTTGGGAATTGGTGCATTGTTCATTGTGAATTTGTTGGGCATGTATATCCCGCTGCAAATTCGAGATGCGATCGATCGCCTCCAGGCTTCCTTTGACTTCAACCAGGTGCTGTATTACGTGATCCTGGTGCTGGTGCTGGCCTCTGTCATGTGGGTGATGCGAATGGCCTCCCGGATCTGGCTGTTTGGGGTGGGTCGGCAGGTGGAGTTTGATCTAAAGCAGAAGATCTTCACTCACTTGCTGACGCTGGAACCTTCCTACTTCGCGATCAATACCGTGGGAGATTTGATCAACCGGGCCACCAGCGATGTGGATAACATTCGACGACTGCTGGGATTTGCGGTGCTGAGTCTGGCCAATATGCTGTTTGCCTATGGCCTGACGTTGCCTGTGATGCTGGCGATCGACTGGAAACTGAGTCTGCTCTCGCTGGCCGTGTATCCGTTGATGATGATCGTAGTAGTGCTGTCCAGTAATCAATTGCGCCAGCAGCAACAAGATGTGCAGGAAGAATTATCCAACATCAGCGAATTGATCCAGGAAGACATGAGCGGCATTTCCCTGGTCAAAATTTACGCCCAGGAAGAGAACGAACGACGAGCCTTTCATCGCCTAAATCACCAATTACTGGATGCCAATCTTACCCTGGCGAAAACTCGTACCATTTTGTTTTCCTCGCTGCGAGGACTGGCCAGCATCAGCCTGCTGATTGTCCTCTGGTTTGGCATGGGAGCGATTAATCAGGGATCAATTACCGTTGGCGATTTTGTCGCCTTGTTGTTGTATGTGGAACGGTTGGTGTTCCCGACCGCGTTACTGGGATTTACGATTACCGCTTATCAACGGGGTGAAGTCAGCATTGATCGGATTGAAACCATTTTGACGGTACAGCCGAAAATCGCCGATGCCCCCGACGCGATCGCCCTCCCCCGATCGCAGGTGCAGGGAAAGATCACCGCCCGTCAGCTAACCTTTGCCTATCCCTCACTGACAGGTAATGCGCCCACCCAGCCTGCCTTGGATCATCTCCAGTTCACCATTTATCCCCAGGAAACGATCGCGATCGTGGGGCCGATCGGTGCTGGGAAATCTACCCTGGCCAACGCCCTGCCTCGCTTGCTAGAAATTGCTCCCGGTCAACTATTTCTGGATGAGTACGACATCACGACCCTGCGCTTAGAGGATTTGCGCGGTGCGATCGCCTATGTGCCCCAGGAAAGTTTTCTGTTCAGCACCAGCATCCACAACAACATTCGCTATGGTGCCCCCCAGGCTACAGATGAACTGGTCGTTCGAGCGGCGCAACAGGCCCAGATCCACGATGAAATTCTGAATTTTCCCCAGCAGTACGATACGTTAGTGGGCGAACGGGGGATTACCCTATCCGGCGGCCAAAGACAACGAACCGCCCTGGCTCGTGCCCTGCTGGTCGATGCCCCAATTTTGATTCTGGATGATGCCCTCTCCAGCGTCGATAACCAGACCGCCACCCAAATCCTGAAGAATTTATCCCAGGGCACCGATCGCAAAACGGTTCTCTTCATCTCTCACCAGATGTCTGCCGCTGCCACAACCGATCGGATTCTGGTAATGGATCAGGGGCGGATTGTAGAATCAGGCACCCACGAAGATCTGCTGGCCCAGGGAGGACTATACCAGTCCCTGTGGGAGCAGCAGAAGTTTGAAGCGGCTCTGGAGTGAGGGAAATAGTAGATATCAGGTATTCACATACCAATTCCTAAGCGTCCTGCCAGACTGGGAGTTAAAGGCAGAAGCGTCACCACCATCAAAAATAAGGCCAGCAATCCTAAGGCGGCTCTGGCATCGTCCGGCTCAGTCAATTCATTCAGGCTGGGGCGTTCCAGGTCGCGCTGTAAAAACAGGATGAGAATCGCCCAATACAAGGCCAGAGGATTGACCAGGGAAGCCAGTCCTAACAGGATCAGGGTGCCGATCGTCGTCCGGGCAGCAATCTTGCGACCATAAATCGCCTGCACAATCCGGCCTCCATCTAGTTGACCTGCAGGCATCAGATTCAGGGCAGTAATTACCAGTCCCAACCAGCCCAGCACGACTAAAGGATGCACATCCACCAGAGGCTGTTGCAAGGACTCCTTTAAGACGACACGGGCCAAAGTTCCCACCAGAATCGAACCTTGTAGAAATTGAGAGGGTAATTGAAACAAACTCCCTTGATGGGACAGCAGTAACCCACTGATCAGCATCACCAGGGAAACGGCTCCCCCTGCAGCGGGGCCAGCAAAAGCCACATCGAACAACACACTCCGGTTGGGCAAAACTGACTCAAAGCGAGTCAGGGCACCGAAGGAACCAATCTGGATCGTGGGAATGAAAAACGGCCAACTCAAGCGCACCTGATGCCGACTGGCCATGATCCAATGACCAATTTCATGAGCTGCCAGAATTGCAATGATGCCTGCCGCCAGAGGTACAGCTTCTGGGAGACGGTTTGAAGCCGCAAGGACATCAAACCCCAGCATGAAGCCCGCACTTTCCAGGCAAGACCCGATCGTCACAACCAGCAGCACCACCGCCAGAATTTTCTGAACCAGGGTCATGGGTTGCGGATCTCGGCTGCTAGGTAGGACGATGATCACAGGTTTTTCATCCTGGTTTTCAACGAGGAACAGCCGATAGCGATCGCCCAATCGTTCTTTCAAACTGGTCGATAGGCGGGTGTAGGCTTCCTCTGGCTCGCCGCGCAGGTTGCCCCGGAAGATGGCTCCTTCCTGATAGGGAATGGTTTCAGTGGCAAAAAAGGTATCAATCCCGAAAATGCCTTGAATTGCCTTCAGGTCTTCGGCGGGGATGGGAACAACTTCCGGTTCTTCTGTGCTAGAGGGAGTGGGAAGTGGGGAGTGGGGAGCAGAGGTGGATTCAGGGGATTTGGCTTCTGAAGGGGGAGAGTCTGACGACGAAGATTGGGATTCGGCGATCGCGGCAGCCCGACGGGATTGTAAAGTGGCTTCTTTGAGCGATCGTACCTGATTGCCCAGAAGGATATAGACGATCGTTGAGATGACCAGCAGCAACAGGATCATCACCAGATTCAGCATCAGTCCCGCTGCCGCCAGCCCAAACACAATCAGCCAGGGAATCATCAGGACTACGGACTGTAACCAGGCTAAAATTCCCAACTTGCCAAAGGGTTTCGCCCGAAAAAAGCCCCAGGTTAAGATGCCAATCCCAAAGGCTACCGTCAATATCGTCAAATCTTCAGTCGGTGAAGTAAACATTCCAGTCCCTCGCTAGAGCAGCGCTGAATTTTGGGGCAAAAGTACTGCAATACTCTAATCTACCTGAATCAGGGCATCTCCGTATCCAGCAATAAATAAGGCAGCCCAGAAGACTGCCCGTAAATTAATTCAAGCTCTCGTAGGTTGACTGGGTTGAGGTACGAAACCCAACATTTCTAAAGCGTTGGGTTTCATGCTTCAACCCAACCTACATAGGTTTGCTGCTTCATTCGTAACTGAATGGCAAAACCTCTGCCCCTACAAGGGTTTTGTGAGGTCGGCAGAATTATTTCTTGCCCTTCTTGCCGTCTTTCTTGGCATCCTTCTTGAAGCCTTTCTTGTCGGCCTTCGATTCCTCTTTGGGGGCTTCCGTAGCTACGGCTGTTGCGGCTGGGGCTGCCGGAGTTTCGGCGGCTGGGGCAGGTTCCGCTGCTTTGGGAGCTTCTTCCTGCTGGGGAGCTGCTACTCCCATTTGAGCCGCCACTTCTGCCGCAAAATCGGTTTCTTCCTTCTCAATGCCTTCACCCAGATTGAACCGGACGAAACGGCGCACCTGAATGTTTTCACCCAGTTTGGCAACGTGCTGCTTCACCAGTTCCTCAACCGTAATGGTAGAGTCCTTAATGTAAGGCTGATCCAGCAGGCACATTTCCTTCAGGCGCTTGTCAATCCGTCCCTGAACAATCTTTTCTTTGATGTTGTCCGGTTTGCCCGCCAGGTCATCCTTGCCCATTTCGATCGCCTTTTCTTTTTCGGCCACCTCAGCAGGAATGTCGCTCACCTTCACGTATTCCACATTGGGACAGGCGGCAACCTGCTTGGCAATGTTGCTAACCAGCGCCTTGAAGTCTTCATTTCGGGCTACAAAGTCCGTCTGACAGTTGACTTCCACCAGCACCCCAATCCGGCCACCGATGTGAATGTAACTGTCTACCAGACCTTCGGCTGCAACCTTGCCAGCCTTCTTGTCGGCTGAAGCAATACCTTTCTTCCGCAACCATTCGATCGCTTTTTCAATGTTGCCCTCATTTTCTTGCAGGGCTTTCTTACAATCCATCATCCCTGCGCCCGTTTTGTCGCGCAGTTCCTTGACAGCCTTTGCTGAAATATCCGCCATGTGCCCTTGCTCCTAACTGTTGAGAGTTAAGAGTTGAGAGTTGAGAGTTAAGAACTCTGCAACTCCTAACTCTTAACTGTTAACTCTTAACTATTACTACTATTCTTCCGTGTCTTCGTCGTCTTCGGCATAGGAATCGCTATCGTCGTAGTCGTATTCCTCTTCTGCGCCTTCGTAATCTTCGTAATCGTCCTCAGTTTCAAGCTGACCATGACGACCTTCGTAGATTGCATCGGCCAGTCTACCCACGATGAGCTTAATGGAACGAATCGCGTCATCGTTGGCGGGAATGGGAATATCG
>JBBIQC010000069.1:0-12448 GCA_037442585.1 Oscillatoriales cyanobacterium bin_317 | reverse complement strand
TACACCCGTAAATTAGAGAGGGATTGCTTCAGGATCGCCACCAACGTTCTATATTGTTCAGCGATCGCTCGTTCCTCTTCCCCGAACCAATCCTGCTCTTCCGTGGCTCCGGCAAAGAAAGTATCTACCGCCACCATCTTCACAGGAGTCGTTAGGGGATGATGCGTCAGTTTCAGCAATCGTTCCTGCGTCAGTTCCAGATCCGATGGCGACCAGTGAATCACCTCTAGAGGCGCGTCAATCTCACTCATCCACAGTAAACCCGTTGTCGCATCTTGCAAGCGGGCGATCAGCGCTGAAATCTCGTCATTCATAGGGTCCTACATCCTGCAAAAGGGCCTAACTGATGGTCTGAGGGACAACGCACCTGACGGCTAAGAATGAGCATAGAATGCTGATGGCCATGTAACCATCATTAGACCTCACAATGACGACTCCAGCTACCCGGAACTTCTTCCTGTCTCACCTTCTGTCTCGCTGGGTAGGATTGGGGTTACTGTTGTCCTTTCTGATGATTACCGCCTGCACAGCAACCCAACTTCACAATTTCCAGGTTCACAATTATGGTAGCGTTCAACTGCTGATGGGAGCGCCCAGTAGTGCTCCTGGTTCTACGAATAAGGACGATTACCTGATGATCAAACCCCAGTATGCCCTGTCGTACAACAACAGCAAAGGCACCGCAAATTGGGTAAGTTGGCAGTTGAATGCTTCCTGGATGGGAGATGTGGATCGGTGCAGCAGCTTTCGTCCAGACCCTACTTTGCCCAGTGGCTTTAAAGTTGTCCTGCCCAGTGATTACACCAACAGTGGATTTAGTCGAGGACACCTGACTCGTTCCCGCGATCGCTCTGCCAACCCCACCGACAACTGCGCCACGTTTTTGATGACCAATATTGTTCCCCAAACTCAGGACAATAACGAAGGCCCGTGGCTGGAACTAGAAAATCTGGCAAAAGAGTTAGCAGAGTCTGGTAAAGAGCTTTACATCATTGCGGGGCCTTTGGGGGAAGGAGCAACAGGTCTGAAGGGCACTAAAACAAAGATTGGCAAACACGAAGTAACAGTACCCAGTAGTCTCTGGAAAATTGTCGTAGTTTTAGACAACCCTGGATTAGGAGCAAAAGGGGTGACAGCCAATACTCGCGTGATTGCCGTCAATATACCGAATCAACTGGGCATCAAGACCAAGAGCTACAAAGATTACCTGACTACCGTGAAGGAGTTGGAGAAACTGACAGGCTATAACTTCCTCTCAGATGTTCCCAGCCAAATTCAAGATATCATCGAAGCCAGGAAAGGCGGAGCTTAGCGATCGCCTTCCCTGCTTAATCCTCGTCTTCGTATTCGTCGGGGTTTTCGTAGGCTTCCTTCCACTCTTCATCCCCTTCTAGTACGTCCTCGGCAACGTCCTCATCCACTTCTTCCAGATCTTCATCGGCTTCAAAGTCGTGATCGGGTATATAAGTCATGGTGTCCTTTACCTCCCTTGCTCCACATTTGGATTTTACCTTTCTCTCCCGATCCTATCCTCTACCCGATGCCAGGTTCAACGTCAGCAAACTAACCTCTGAGCAAAGCATTAATCGGGTTGTACTTGCTATGGTAAGGCGGATAGTAGAGTTACGTCGAACCCTCATGGCTCTCGGTATTTCCTTCTGATTAGTGCGATTCGCGCAAGCAGGATCGACAGTTCCTCACTTGAACTGGTACTAGCAACTTACGTTACTAAACCACCTGATAGGCAAACCGGAAGGTGGCCCAGGTAGTAGTATCCAGTATCCAGTAATCTCCGGTATTGGGAATATGGCTGGCCAGGTTGGGCTGATGCAAATCCTGCAAAATTGCCTGAGTCACCTCTAGGGGATTGGCGATCGCACTTCCTAATGCAAAATTAGGGGTCGATCGCTGTCCTGAAGCGAGAGCCGCCAGAGTTCGGGGAAAGGGAGACTGACTACAGATCAGGTAAGCCGTTGCCAGACCTGCAGGCCCCTGAACCGCCCAATCGACTCCCAGGGGCAAGGTGGGTAACGTCACGCTATCACCGGGAGCCAGGGTGGGTTCAGTGGTGGGGGGATCTGAGGAACTGGTGGGGGGTTGAACCATGGGAATGTGGATCGGCACCAGTTGGTTGGAACTGTTGAGGGTAATCAGCAAGGGATAGAGGGGACGATCGCCATAATTTTCTACCCGGTACCGGATGCGACTTCCGGCAGCGAGTTGGGCGATCGCATCAGCGGGAACGGGCAACTCCTTGAGTTTCTGAGTGATCGCCTGGGGGTGACGAACGGTATCCTGCTGGGTCAGAGGCTTTTCCTCAGGGGTAAGCAGTTCCAGAGTGACGCGCACTCCCAGTCGCGACGTTTTATCGTTGGTTGTCAAGTTCAACCATTTGTTGGCTAACAGCGTCTGCAATTTGGGCACCAGACGGCGCACGGCCCGCTTAATGGCTTCTCCGCCTTCCCCCGTTGTGTTCAGAATAATATCGCGGCCTTGAGAAAATAATCCGTAACTGATGGTAGTCGGGGGGGGAGTAGCCAGGTCGCTGAGAGTCGCTGTGGGTAGGGATGCTAACTGAGTGACTTCGGCTGTGGGAATTTTGCTGAGCAGGCAATCGGCAGGACGTTCTCCGGCGATCGCCGAAGAAATATGGGGAATCGAAGAGAGCGCACTGATGGCATCCACCCGTTCAATTCGTTCCAGATTGTCATCCAGGGCTACGGTAAGGCCAACATGACGTGGCAGCACCCGAACAGACTCCTGCACCCCCTGTCCGACCTTAACCTCGGTTGACTGATCAATAAAATCGGACAACTGATCCGGCTGATACAGTTTTGCCCTGGCCGTTAACCCTTCACGGGCAATGATCTGGATCTGTACCGGGGCAGCAGCCGTTGATGAATCCTGTGATTGCAGGGACAGTAAGGAGTTTGCGCCGTAGTATTCCACCAGAGCGGCAGGTAATCCTCCCAGCCAAAGATGGATTGTTTTTCCAGGTTCCTCAACCTCAATCACAACCCCATCGGCTCCCGGCATCACCGGATTGCAGAAGTAGGGAGTGAGTCCGGAATCCTGACTCCTTTGTCCACTGAGTTGCGGCTGTTGTTGATTAGTTAACTGGCCAATTTGTTGATTTGCCTGAGCCAGACTGATCTGAATCGTACTGGCGGGTAAACTTTGCCACAGGGTTTGGGTCAGGGTGTAAGTGAATAATCCGGCAGTGAAATGGCTCCAGTGAACTTCCGTAGCCAGTTGCCCCGCTCTTAACACCACTCCCGGAAAGGGATCCGTTTGGGATGCGGTAATTCCCCGATCGCGGCTTCCCCCCAACTGTTTCGCCAATTGTTGCTGAAATGCCACTTCTGCGGCCCTGGGCTGGGCCATTGAGGGATTAGGAAAAGCCCGCACGCGCAAGTTTCCTTGCAGGGGATGCCCTGGATAGTGATAGCTGGTATCCAGAATGGTCGTCACCTGATCCGTTTTCAGCGATCGCAGCAACAGCCTCAGTGTTTCCTCCAGAATGTCATTCACCAGCGGCGCTTCACCATCTGGAACAGTTGCCTCCGCTGTAACCAGACTGGCTTGAGTGGAGCCTGGTGTTTTCCCGGCCACGGTACTCCCCAATCCGCTGAAATGAAACACCACTCCATCACCCGATCGGGCCTGCCGCATGAGATGTTCCACAAAGGCAGTTTCGATCGCAGCACGAGTCGCCTGCTGATCCGTCAGGGTAAGAATATCTGCCGCTTTCAGCCCAAAGCGATAAATCAGTAACTCCCGTTGCAGTTCTACATCCGTCACACATCCCGCCAACCCTGAGCCTGCCGGATATTGATTAATTCCCACCAACAGCGCCAATCTGCGTCCAGTGGGAGCCGCCAGTACCGCTCCATAGCCCCTGTTCATGGTTGCCAGACCCAAATGACTGGCCCCCCAGCCGGCCAGCACCATCCCCACCTGTTGCAAAAATTCCCGCCGCGTTATGCCCATAGCCTTATTTACCCATTACCCATTACCCATTACCCTATTCCTTACTCCCTATTCCATTCCTTATGCCCTATTGGTTAATGAAATCCGAACCAGAGGTTTATAGCATTACAGACTTGGAACGCGATCGCGAGACTCTTTGGGATGGAGTTCGCAATTACCAGGCACGTAACTTTTTACGCTCTATGCAGCCTGGAGATTTAGCGTTCTTTTACCACTCTAATGCCACTCCTCCCGGTATTGTTGGGGTAATGGAAGTAGCGCAATCAAATGTTGTGGATCCTACCCAATTTGATTCTAAAAGTAAGTACTATGATCCCAAATCCACCCCAGAGTCTCCTCGCTGGCAAACTGTGACGGTAAAGTTTGTAGCAGCGTTCCCTGAAATGATGACGCTGGATCAACTACGGCAGGAATTCAGTCCGGATGATCTGTGGGTGGTGCGGCAGGGAAATCGGCTCTCGGTAATGCCTGTGCCAGAGGCAATCGCGGAAAAGATTTTGCACCGGGCGAAGGGCTGATGGCAAGCTATGATGTGACCGCGGAAGCCGTGCGTAGCGATGGTCGAGATGTGCGGGACTTTACGTTGGAAAGTCTGCGAACTCTTATTGGCACGTATTTCAGGAAACCACGCTATTCTCCGGCACTCTCCGTGACAATTAACTGCCTCGATAGGTGCTGTAAGACCAGGGAGAGGCCAGAAGCGGAACGTGGTAATGACGGCTGGGATCGGCGATGCCAAATTGAATGGGAACGCGATCGAGAATTGGCGGTTGCGGCAGGGTACTGTCTTGGGCAGCAAAGTAGGAGCCGATCGCGAACTCCAGTTCATACACACCTGCGGTGAATTCGTCTCCCGTCAGTAGCGGCGCATCGGTACGACCATCAGCATTGGTGACGACAGTTTTAATCAACGTCTTCTGTCCTGATTTCGGTTGGATTGACCAGAGGGCGATCGTCAGGTTGGCCGCCGGACATCCATGCATGGTATCGAGCACATGAGTAGTGAGTTTGCCAGACATGATCAGGAGAAGAGGGTAAAGCGTGGAAGACGTTTGCCAGTATGATAAGCCATAAAAGTTTGGGGAGGCTTGGACTATGAAACTGTCAGAAGCAGATGCTGCCTTGTTCTACGAACTGATGTGGGCGCTGCAGTTCTACGTCAAACAACAGCTGAACTTGTTGCCTGAAATTAAAACTTTACAGCAATACATTGATGCTTCAGTAGAAGACAAGGTTCAGGTACGTGAAGCCCTTTATGCTCACCCCAATCTGATTGATGAGTTTTTGCAAGACAATCCACCAGGATTTTCAGAGGACAAATTAGCCATCATTGCGCAGTGGAAACAGTTCATCGCTGGCGATTTTTATATTGAGCGAATACTTAAGAAGTATACGATTTTCATTGGTCAAGACGATCTGGTGTATGGGGTAGTGGGGTTGCAGGAAGAGTTGGAAGATATCTTTTACATGGCCCAATTACCGCTGCTGGTGAAAGCGGTGTTATTGCCCTTTAAGGACAGGATTATTTATGACGGTCTGTTTCAGGGCTATAACATTTACTTTGGTAGCGGCATTTCTGGAAATTTGAAGGAAATTTACCTGACGGCTAAGCAACGAGGCGAGATCATTGAAACCTTAGCTGAGTCCCCCGCTCGATCTGTTACTTCTACTCCTGGTAAACCCTTAAAAGATTGGACTCCAGAACTGGCAGAACTGTTAGCCACAGCCAGCAAATTGAAAGGCGGGGGTGGCCAACCTGCCATTAACAGCCCCGTCTTTAGCCTGATTAAAACCAGTATTGAACTGGGTCAGGCAGCGGTTTCCCAATCTGAAGATGACCAGCAGCTCTGGAAATTGTTGAGCAAAGTGGAACAGGCTGTACGGAAGGTAGAACGATGCTTATATCGTCAATAACGCAGATTTTCGGTTTTGTGGCATAGTTCAAGATGCTTCATTAAACGGTGGCTCACTCATGAGTTACCAGTCATACCTGATATCCATGAAACCTTATTCTCTATCCCCTCTTTCTTCTTCCCTCTTCCCATCTCTCTGCACGATCGCCCTGCTTGCCGCTCCTGCCCAAGCCCAAGCGACCCTTTATGTTGCTTATCCCCCTAACACTCACGAAACAACGGCTAACCAGATTTTTTTAATTGGTACGGCTCCCAAAGGAGGAGTCGTGCAGGTGAATGGGCAGGCGATCGCCCGTAATGCCGCTGGTCATTTTGCTCCCAGTTTTCCCCTGCAGCTAGGAAAGAATGAATTTGTCGTTACCTATGGCGATCAGCAGGTGAAGTTGAACGTCACTCGTACCTCTCCCAGCCCTCAGTTAAACAGTCTGGCCTTTGCGAAAGATTCTCTGACTCCTGCCGTCCCGCTGGGTCGCTTACCGAAGGAGTGGATTTGTTTTGGGGCGATCGCACCGCAAGGAGCAACCGTTAACGTACAACTGGCTGATGCCGGATCCTTTCCCCTGCAGCCGCAAACCCGCTCTGTAGACCTACCACCCAACTCCGCTGTGCTCATCCAGCAAAACCAACCCATCCCTATTGTTGCTCCTAACGCTTACCAGGGTTGTATTCGGGTAGCAGCGGCAAAGAATTTAGGGAAACCCAGCTTTGAACTGACTCTGGCCGGAACCACAACCCGTCAAGAAGGCCCAGCAAGTGTCCAGATTTTATCGCCTACTCAGTTAGAGGTGGCCGAAGTAACTGTCGATGCTGGAACCGCTCGGACTGGCCCCAGTACAGATTATTCCCGGTTGACTCCCCTCCCCAAGGGTAGCCAGGCTACCATTACTGGCTACGAAGGGGATTGGGTGCGCCTGGATTACGGCGGCTGGATTAAGCGCAGCGAAGTCCAGGTTCGTCCAGCATCAGTCCCCCCATCTTCGCTGATTCGCAGCATTACTTCCCGCCAGGTAGGCGATTGGACGGAGATTATCTTTCCCCTGCAAGTTCCGGTGCCGCTGAGTGTACAACAGGGCGATCGCACGTTCACCCTGACCCTGCATAACACAACTGCCCAGACAGACACGATTAAACTCAGTACCGATCCCCTCATTGCTCGCCTGGATTGGCAACAGGTGCAACCCGGTCAGGTGCAGTATGTGTTCAATCTCAAAACAAACCAGCAATGGGGCTATCGGTTGCGCTACGAGGGAACCAGTTTGGTTCTGTCGTTGAAACATCCGCCGCAGGGGCGATCGGGGGTCAGGGATCGAGGATCGGGCAGAAGTAACTCTAAGCCTTTGACAGGAATTAAAATTTTGCTGGATCCGGGGCATGGGGGGCCAGAGGATTCAGGCTCGAAGGGACCAACGGGATACCCGGAAAAAGATGTGACGTTAAAGGTTTCTAAATTACTCAGCAAGGAATTGGAGCAACGGGGCGCAACCATCCTGATGACTCGCACTGAGGATGTGGATTTGGGGTTGAAAGAACGGGTGGAAATGATCGACCGGGAACAACCCGCGATCGCGCTCAGCCTGCATTACAATGCTCTTCCTGATAATGGTGATGCCCTCAATACGAAAGGAGTCGCCACTTTCTGGTACAACACCCAGGCCCACAGTTTGGCCATGTTTTTGCACAATTATTTGGTGAGAACTCTGAAGCGCCCTTCCTATGGCGTTTTCTGGAATAACCTGGCACTCACCCGTCCTACGGTGGCTCCCTCGGTATTGCTGGAACTGGGGTTCATGATCAATCCCGATGAGTTTGAGTGGATTGTTAACCCGAAGGAACAACAGCGATTAGCGAAGGTTTTAGCCGATGGGGTGGTGGAGTGGTTTGGCAGCCGAAACAGGTTGAGTCAATGAATTTGCAAAAATTTTCGTCAATCGTAAATGTTGCCCCTGAAATTGATGTCGTAAACAAAAATTTCGCCTATCTCTTTTCGAATTTGAAAGATAACTCGAATATTGCCAACACGGAGTCTGGAGAATCCTTTCAGTTCACCTTTGAGTTTTTTGATGTCAAGTTCTTCGGGGGGGTAGACGTTTTGAGTTTCAAGGCAGGTCTTGAGAATGCCAATTTTAGTCAAAATAGTTTGTCGAATGTTGCTGTCTAATTTGTCCAGGAGTTTGTTTGCTGCTTTACTAATCTTGATCTTCATGAGCAAACCAACCTGAAATATCAACGAAATCGTCGTCTTCGTAATCCTTTGGATCGAATGTTGCTTCTATATCAGCCTGTTCTGCGTCATCCACATAAGGCAGTAGCATCTCAAAGAATTTAAACCACTCTTCGCGCAGCACTTCACGAACGCTTTCCTTAATAATGGCTTTAAGCATTTGGGCATCCAGAATATTGACAGGATCCATACGTTTTTACCTACTTTGCTGAAGTTCTAGCGACATCGTTAGAAATTTACTCCAATTGATGAACACTGATCCCCGCTCCTTCTGTTTCCATGCTGTCGAGGGTTTGCCAGATGCGGTTCAGGAGGGCATCGAGTCCCAGACGGGTGGCGGCGGAGATTTGAAAGACAGGCGCGTGGCTGAGTTGTTCCAGCTTTTGGGTGAGAGCTTCCAGATCATCTCCGGTTTTATCCAGAGCATCCAGTTTGTTTAAGGCCAGAATTTGCGGGCGATCGCTGAGTCCGCGTCCATACGCTTGCAGTTCGTCCTGGATCATCTGGTAATTGGCGATCGGATCTTCACTGGTGACATCAATTAGATGCAGCAGCAGGCGAGTCCGCTCAACGTGGCGCAGGAAATCATGACCTAGACCAATGCCTAAATGTGCCCCTTCAATCAGTCCTGGAATATCGGCAAAAACGGTACCATCGCCGCTGGGTTTCCGCACTACTCCAAGGTTGGGCACCAGGGTAGTGAAAGGATAATCGGCAATTTTGGGACGAGCCGCAGAAACCGCTGCAATTAGAGTCGATTTGCCAGCATTGGGTAAGCCAATAATGCCAACTTCTGCCAGGAGTTTCAGTTCCAGGCGCAAAAATCGAGATTCTCCTGGTAATCCGGGTAAGGCTTTCTCTGGGGCACGATTGGAATTGCTGAGAAAGTGAGCATTACCCAGACCGCCTTTGCCACCCTGAGCCACACATAAGGTCTGATTGGGAGTCACCAGATCGCCTAGCACTGCATCTGTCTCAGCATCAAAAACCATCGTGCCGCAGGGAACTTCAATGATGCGATCGTTTCCCGATGCCCCCGTCCGGTTATTGGGGCCACCTCGCTTGCCATTCTCGGCTTTGAACAGGTGGTTATAGCGGAAGTCCAGCAATGTTTGCAGATTTTCCACCGCCTTCAGGATGACGGAACCCCCTCGACCCCCGTTGCCACCCGATGGCCCTCCGGCAGGTACATACTTTTCCCGACGAAAGGCCACCAGCCCATCTCCGCCATCTCCTGCCTGTACCTGAATTTCTGCCTGATCAATAAATTGCATGGGGCCACACTCAAAACCTCTGTCCTGATCATAGGCATCAAATGACGGCACAGGACGAACTGCTGTTAAAGTTCCCCCATCTGAATCTATAAGAAATCGATGAAATGGGGATGAAATGGCGGACTGCGGGACTTGTTAAGTGTAAGGTGAAGTAACCCAGTGGCCTCATCCCACCTTTTTGCTACTATGCCCGATCTGAGTCACTATTACAAAATTCTGGGGATTAAAGCGGGAACATCCCAGGCCGAGGTGAAACAAGCCTACCGGAAACTGGCAAAACTATGGCATCCCGATCGCTTCTCAAATGATCCAGCTTTGAAGCACCAGGCCGAGGAGAAACTGAAAGCCATTAACGAAGCTTACCAGTATCTCAAAGACTATCAGCCATCCGCTCCTGCTGCGGAAAGTCCTCCTGATACGACCCAGCAGTCTGCTCAGGCATCGGTTTCAACTAAATTAACTGGGGCGGAAAAGTGTTACGAGCGAGCTGCCGAATATGGGCGGGCCGGACAGTACAAGGAAGCCCTGGAAGAACTGAGCGTGGCGATTCGACTGAATCCTGATTACGTGCAAGCTTACCGCTATCGGGGCTTTGTCCACTCCATGCTGGGATTTGAGTTGGGCGCTGAGGCCGATTTGAGAAAAGCCAGGGATCTGGAATGGGAACAAGCCTATGCGGCCCGGAAAGCCAAACGACAAGCGGAAGAGGCTGCCCGCCAGCGCTCTACTGCCCAATCCCAGTCTGCCCGATCGCCGCGATCGTCCTCTCCTCCGCCCCATCCTCCCCAAACCAATCCCCGCTGGCTGCATCTGCAAACCCTGACTGGCCATCAAGGTGGAGTGACCGCGATCGCCCTCAGTGGAGATGGCAGACTGCTGGCCAGTGGTAGCCGCGACTGCACAATTAAGCTGTGGAATTTGCGGACTGGTAAAGCCTTTTGTACCCTGTCAGACCACACGGCTGCGGTCACGGCGATCGCCCTCAGTGCTGATGGAAACTTACTCATCAGTGGTAGCGAGGATCAAACCTTGCGATTCTGGCGTATCAAAACTGGAACCCTGCTCCGTACCCTATCAGGGTATGAAGCCGTTTTTACCACCCTGGCCTTAAGTGCTGACCGTCAGCTTTTGGTAGCAGGTGGACAGACTGGCCAAGTGCATTTCTGGTTGTTAAATTCCAATCCCATTACTCACGGAATTTACGACCAGGAAACTCCTGTGTTGTCGGTTGCTCTCAGTCGAGATGGGCGGCAGGTACTCACAGGCAGTAATCGTCACTTGATTGCGATGTATCAGGGCAGAACGGGTGAATTGCTCCGTACATGGGCAGCACACTCTACGGTCAGCACCGCGATCGCCCTGCACCCAACCAACCAATCCTTTGCTGCTGGTGGGGAAGATGGCATGATTCAGTGCTGGCTAATCAGACAACTCAATCCGATCGCTCCAGCCGTTTGCTGACGGGGCATCAGGGAGCCATCACTTCACTGACTTTCACTCCCAATGGTCACTATCTCATCAGTGGCAGCCGCGATCGTACCGTCCGCATCTGGAACTCCGGCACCTGGGAGTTACTTACTATCTTGACCGGACATACTCAGGCCGTTACCTCAGTTGCTTCTAGCCAGGATGGTCAGTGGATTGTCAGCAGTAGTCTGGATCATACGATTAGGCTGTGGGGCCAGGAACAGCCGCGATCGTGAGTAAGTAGCTAAGGGTTAGAAAGCGCAGGTATGTAACGTTTCATGAACGAGTTAATTTTGAGGGGAATCGGAATCGTTCAGCTTGATACCCTCCGACTTGGGCTCTGGCATCAATCCCATCGATAACGGCATACGCCAAGTCCAATTCATGCTCAAACATGTGCCCTTCGCTCATGCCAGTGGAACAAGGTTGCGATTTTTTCCACATACATCCCTTGATGGCTCAACCGTACGACTTCGGCTCGGTCTTTCACCCGTTGAGGAGCAGTCGTTGCAGTGCGTAGTTCGAACAAGGTGCGCTCTTCAGCAGCACTGAGAAAAACACGTAAGCGAGCACCCATGTGCTATCCCTCCAAACCGTTGACATTAATGCCTTTATCTAACTTCATATACCTCAGCTTTTCAAGCTTGATCTACTTAGAACTACTTCAAAACGTAATTTGTTACGGTTTCGTCATGTTCCTACACGCGGATCATCGTATTGTTTCTGAAAACAAGATTTGCCAATATTTGATTAGAAGATTCTGAGAATTTACAAGCGAGGATAATTATGCCAAGCAATGTGCTTTTATTCACGCAAGACATTCAGGGAGCTAGAGAAGAAATCACAGCATTAGGGGGGAGGGTAACCCAACAATTTACTGATGCGGTGATAGTCGCAGATCTACCTGATTCAGTCAGTCCTCAATCCCTCAGGAAATCTACCCCAGAGCAACCAAGTTCACTAGACCAAATCTCGCAACTTGCAGTAGATGCCTGGAATGGATTGCAGGAAAAAGCAGCTCGTGCAGCACCATCACCAATAGAGGGGCTGAGTTGGGATACCCCAGGTTATTCACCGCCAGGTTACCGTCAAAACAACCTTAACATGGCGCTTGAAAAAAGCCCGGATCGCTCTACTGGTACGCCAACCAGCCTTTACATGATAGGTTCTGTAGCGGTTGGATTGGTGATTGTTTCGGGAACACAAAGTAATCTTTCCTTATCCAATACTGAGCAACAAAAAATTATTCAGGAAGTGCAAGAAGGGCTTACTTTTCTTGCCAATGCTGAACCTCGCGCCAATGTGAACTTTGTTTATGACATTCGCTTGATTACTGTGTCAGCAACTCCTGGTTCTACTGATGATTATGAATCGGCTGAGGCTCCCTGGCGCAACGCTGCTCTGCAACAAATGGGATTTCCTGCCAATGCATCAGGTTCAGTTCAATATGTAGAGCAACTTAGATAAAACAAGGGCACAAAATGGGCGTATGTGGCTTACTTTACCAAGTATCCTCTATACCACTTTGCTTATGCCGGTGGAGAAAGACTGGTCATGCATTATGACAACGATGGTTGGGGGCC
>JBBIQC010000068.1:2845-12493 GCA_037442585.1 Oscillatoriales cyanobacterium bin_317 | reverse complement strand
CAGTGCATGACCTATCAACTGTTGACCTTGCAGCTTGGCAGTCGGTTCGAGCAGACCTGCAGCATCACCAACAAAAGCGCAATCAATAACGGCATTTTCGTCGCTCCCTGGCAACCTACATCAATAATCTAGAGCAGAAATTTCTCCAGTCAGCTTTGCTGTCCTAGGATAAAATATGACTTGATCCCATCACAAACTCCACAATGAAGCCCCATCGCGATCGCCGTCCTGTCGGTCTGATCTCATCTCTGCCAGAGTTACTGATCCTCGCGGCCATCTCACAAATTGCGATCGCTTTAGTGGTATACAGTCTGGGGGGCGATCGACTGCTTGACCTTGAATTCTGGATCCTCACGGTCATTGTCTCAACTGGAGTTACTCTTTTACTCCTGATGCCCCGGTTGCAACGGGATCAGCAGTCCCTCGAAAGCCTGATTGCCGATCGCACGGCAGAACTGCTCGCGGCCAACACTCAGTTAGAACAGGAAATTGAGGAACGGAAGCGGATTGAAGCGGCATTACGGCAGCGGGAAGCCACCCTGGAGAAAATTCAACAAATTGCCCATATCGGCGACTGGGAAGCAGATTTTAGGACTCAAAGCATTATCTGGTCGGAAGAAATGTATCGCATTCATGGGCGTGATCTCAATCTTCCTTCCCCTCAGCGTGAAGAATCGTTTGAGCTGATTCACCCGGACGATCGCGAGATTCACCAAACAGAAATTGTCGCCAAAGTGCTTGCTGGAAAACCATTTGCTACAGACATCCGGATTATTCGCTCAGATGGAGAGGTGCGTTATCTGGAAGCGCGGGGAGAACCGATTTTTGATGAACATCAGCAAATGGTTCGCTACATTGGCATGTCCCGTGACCTGACAGAACGCAAGCTGACGGAAGAAAAATTACGCAAAAGTGAGGCGTTGTTGCGAGAAGCCCAGACCACAGCTAAATTAGGCTGTTGGGAGCATGACTTAATCACGAACAAAACTATCTGGACAGAAGAGCTATACCGGATTCATGGACGAAATCCAGAACTGCCACCTCCAATCTCTGAAGAATTGATTGATCAGGTCATTTACCCTGACGATCTCCCCTTCTATCACGAACATCTCATCCAACCCTTCCAGAACGGCCAACCTTTTGCCTGTGATTTTCGGATTATTCGGGCCGACGGAGATATCCGGTGGGTCACATCCAAAGGCGAACCAACGTTCAACCAACAGGGAGAACCAATCCGGTATGTTGGGTTCGTGATGGATATTAGCGATCGCAAAGAAGCTGAAGAAAAATTACGGCAAAGTGAAACAACTAATCGCGCTCTAGTGCAGGCCATTCCTGATTTACTCATCCGCATTCGTCGGGATGGCACCTATCTGGATATTCGTTATGGAAGTAATGTGAGAGTGTTTAACCTTAATAAAGCTCAAATCGATAAGCATATTCATGATGTTTTGCCATCAGAAATGGCTGCAGCAATGTTGAAGACTATTCAAGAGGTATTAGAAACCCAACAGATCAGAATTGAAGAATGCCAGGTTCTATTCAATCAAGAAACCTATTATGAAGAAACTCGCATTGTTCCCTGTGGTGATGATGAAGTGCTGGTAATTATCCGAGATGTCACCGATCGCAAGCAGGCTGAACTGGAACTGCAATATGCCAAAGAAGCGGCTGAGGCGGCGAATCGAGCTAAAAGTATTTTTCTTTCCAGTATGAGCCATGAACTGCGAACTCCTTTGAATGCGATTCTTGGCTTTGCTCAATTGCTCAATCGGGATACGACTCTCAACCCAGAACAACAGCGCTATATTAATACGATTAATCGCAACGGACAGCATCTTTTGGCGTTGATTAATGATGTCCTGGAAGTATCCAAAATCGAGTCTGGACGGGCTACTTTGAATCCCACCAATGTTGATCTGTATGAGCTTCTGGACAACCTTGATGATCTGTTCAAACTCAAAGCGATCGCCAAGCATCTGACTCTCACCCTTGAGCGATCGCCTACTGTGCCTCCAGTCATCCACGTTGACGAAAGCAAACTGCGACAAATTCTGATCAATCTTCTCAGCAATGCCATCAAATTCACCTCTCAAGGCAGCGTGACCCTGAGCGTGAGCACTCAGGAAGTAGGCGATCGCCAGCAACCCTCCGATTCTCGACCCCCGATCCCCGACCCCCGATCCCCTTTCTCCCTTCTCTATTTTGAAATTCAAGACACTGGCTCTGGCATCGCACCTGAAGAACTGCCGCAACTCTTCAAACCCTTTTCCCAAACGACAGCAGGTCAGCAGGCTGGTGAAGGAACGGGCCTGGGACTCGTCATCAGTCGTAGTTTTGTGGAACTGATGGACGGTGAAATTGGGGTGCAGAGTACGCCGGGAGTAGGTAGCAGATTCTGGTTTACTTTGCCTGTGGAAGTTGTTGAATGTCAGGGTGTATCGATTCAACTCTCCACCCGGAAAATCATTGGTCTGGAGCCAGATCAACCCACTTACCGCATCCTGATTGTGGAAGATCAACCAGAAAATGCCCAATTTTTGACTCAACTCTTATCACTGGTGGGCTTTGAAGTGCGTCAGGTCGAGAATGGACAGGCCGGACTCGCTCTCTGGGAAACCTGGAAGCCTGATTTAATTCTGATGGATATGCGCATGCCTGTGATGGACGGCTATGAAATAACCCGGCAGATTCGATTAAAAGAGTCATTAGTCATTAGTCGTCCGTCATCTGGAGGACACTTAGAACCAATAACCAAGGACAAAGGACAAAATACCATCATCATCGCCGTTACTGGCAGTGCCTTTGAAGAAGATCGTACCCAGATTTTGGCTACGGGATGTGATGATTTCATTCGCAAACCATTTCAGGAAAATCTGCTCTTTGCTCGGCTGGCTCACCATTTGGGAGTCCGGTATCGTTACGAAGCTACTGAATCGGTGCCATCTGTTGTCCAGACCGATCCTCACCTGCCTCTATCTCTAGAAAGCCTGATGGTGATGCCCTTAGAGTGGATTAGTCAGTTGAATACGGCAGCCAGGGAATGTCATCAGACAGAGGTTTTACGCCAACTGGATCAAATTCCTGATGAACATGAAGCGTTAGCACTGGCATTAAAACAGTTGGCTACAGACTTTCGCTTTGAAGACATTGCAGCTCTAACTTAGCTGGAGTGAACTATGCACTCTGCATCTTCTCAATCAATGGGTGATATTTTGATTGTCGATGATACTCCCGACAACCTGCGCCTCCTGTCAGAAATGTTGTTGAAGCACGGCTACAGTGTCCGCAGCGCGATTAGTGGCACTGCTGCTTTCATGGCTATTCATACTAAATGTCCTGACTTGATTTTGTTAGATATTAATATGCCTCAATTAGATGGCTATGAAGTGTGTCAGCGCATTAAAGCAAATCAGTCTACTCGTGAAATTCCAGTGCTATTTTTGAGTGCCTTCAATGAGGCGATCGATAAAGTGAAAGCATTTCAGGTTGGCGGGTTAGATTACATTACCAAGCCGTTTCAGGTGGAAGAAGTATTAGCGCGAGTAGATACGCATTTGACTCTTAGCCGAACTCAAAAAGAACTACAACAGGCTAGAACTGAGGCCCTGCACGCCCTGGAACAGGAAAAAGAACTGAATCGGCTCAAGTCAGAATTTATTTCGTTAGTCACCCATGACTTTCACACTCCACTCGTTAGTATTCAAGGATTCATTTCTCTGTTACGTCAGAATTGCTCGACCTTACCCCCAGAAGTCCAAAACCGCTATTTCAATAAAATTGATGCCTCGGTAGACCACTTAATGTATCTCCTGGAGCAAGTCTTGTTGATTGGTAAATCTGAGTCTGATAAGTTGAATTGCTATCCAATTCAGTTTAATCTGAGAGAGTTTTGTCAGGAATTAATTGAGTCTTTTCAGATCCAGAGCGATCGTCATTTGATTGAATTCTCCTACAGGGGGATTGATACCGACGTTGAACTTGACCCTGCCCTGCTCCGACAAATTCTCATTAATTTGCTGACCAACGCGATTAAATATTCTCCTGCTGATCGGTCTGTTCGGCTCACGGCAGAAGTCAAAGCAGGGGCGATCGTGCTGCAAGTTCAGGATCAGGGGATCGGCATTCCCCCGGAAGAACAATCTCACCTGTTTGAACTGTTTTACCGCTGCAGCAATGTTCAATCCATACGCGGCAGTGGTCTGGGTTTAGCGGTCGTTAAAACGTGCGTTAATGCCCACAACGGACAGGTTCAAATTTCTAGCCAGCTTGGACAAGGTACCACCGTAACTATCACTCTTCCTCTGCACTGAGTCCTCCATAGCCTAAAACGGTCGCTTCAATAACCAGTTTTATTGAGAGTCAGAAATAATACTGAAACCATCTACCGGGATCAATGGTTCAGGTCGGTCGTGAGAGAGGGCTGTACTGAGGTTTAACACTCAATAACAAGCTGCTATTAATTTTTTGCAAATTTCTCTTTACAGTAGCAATTCTGACGATGGGCTTGTCAATCGTATAGGGGAATTTTTGGCTGCTGATTGAGTGCAGACCTGATTGTAGGTGCTGCTGATTTTTGCTGCTGAGTCTTGCTCAGGGCGGCTTTCTATTCCTTGTTACTTAGTCAACGTTACCTGTTCAATATGTTCGGAGATCTGGCAATGCTCAGTACAAACCTAACTCTCGATCTATCAACCGATTTGCCTGTCTCTACTGTGCCCTCAGCTTCAATTTCATCAACGGATCTGACAATGATCGATCCATTGCAGATTGGCTCTAGCAGTTCAACTCCTGTGATTGGCACTGGCAACGGATTGTTAGGTGAATACTATAATGGCAAAGACTTTAATACGCTGCAACTACAGCGCACAGATGCTACTATTAATTTTGACTGGGGAAATGGTGCCCCTGCTCCGTCGGTCAATTCTGATAATTTTGCGGTGCGCTGGACAGGTAAGGTACAGCCAAAGTACTCCGAAGTCTATACCTTTTCCACGACAACGGATGATGGTGTGCGGTTGTGGATAGATGGTCAGTTAATTATCGATCATTGGACGGATCAGATAGCAACGCAGAATCAAGGCTACGCGACTCTGGAAGCGGGTAAACAGTACGACATTCGGATGGAATATTACGATCGCTGGGGAAAGGCGGTTTCGCAGTTGATGTGGTCTAGCCCCAGTCAACCTGAGGAGATTATTCCCCAAAGTCAACTGTATGCGAATGAACCATTCGTCAACGGTTTACGAGGAGATTACTTTAATGGCATGAATTTTGATAGGCTGCAACTTTCCCGCACGGATGCCACAGTTAATTTTGATTGGGGCTTCAAAGCGCCGGATCCATTGTTGGATAGCGATCACTTTTCGGTACGGTGGACAGGACTGGTGGAACCAAAGACTTCTGGCATGTATACGTTCTATACCAACACGGACGATGGGGTACGGTTGTGGGTGAATGGTCAACCACTGATCGATAACTGGACAAACCATGCGCCTACAGAAGACAGGGGCACGATTATATTGCAAGCAGGTCAGAAATATGATATCAAGCTGGAATATTTCGAGAATACAAATGGTGCCGTCTCACAACTGATGTGGTCAGGCCCGGATCAACCGAAGGAAGTTATTCCTGCCAGTCAACTGTTTTCCAAATCGATTCCTGTTCTGAATGTGAAACCTGTGGTGGGGGTTCCCGATCAACAGTCAATGCCTATGGGTACCCGCTTAGCGATTCCAGGCATCACGATCGCCGATGCCGATGCGGGAAATGGGCAGATGACTGTTACCCTGAACGCAACGAATGGGGTGCTGATGGTGAATGGTAACATCAGCAATGGGGTGCCTCTGGCTAATATCCAAAACAATGGCACGGGAACAGTGGTGTTATCGGGGACGCTGCCGCAATTAACTGCAACCTTAAATAATTTAACTGGCCTGATTTATACCAGCAACAGTAACTTTTTAGGAACTGATACGATTAGTGTTTCGGTAAACGATAACGGAAATAGCGGCGCGGGAGGCGCACAAACAGACACGAAAGCCTTTAATGTGATGGTGTATGGCACCAGTAGTCCGGGTTCTGAAACAGCGATCGGGGTGAATTTAAATGGAGTAACCGATTGGTCTACGGAATGGCCGTTTGTGGATGTGTTCAAAACGTCTCGACCCTGGTTATCACAACGGCAGGGTGCTGCTTTTGGTCAGGGTGGCCCGTTGAATCTAACACCGGAGGGTTGGGTCGCCTCTCTGGAACCGGGACAATTTGCCGAAACGGTAATGATGACGGGATCTCAGTTTCCAGCGGGACAATATACCTTGCTGTACGATGGAGAGGGCAAATTAGGCTTCGGGTTTGATAATGCCAAAATTGTCAGTCAATCTCCGGGACGGATGACGGTGGATGTGCAGCCGGATCAGACGGGGGTTTTCTTGAGAATTCTGGAAACCAATCCAGATAATCCGATTCGCAATATCCGGTTTATCATGCCAGGATTTGAGAATACTTACCAAACACAACCGTTCCATCCTCTGTTTCTCGATCGTCTGTCTAAATTTAATACGCTGCGATTTATGGATTGGGGAGCGACCAATAACTCGCCTCTGCTGAACTGGACCGATCGCACGACGATCAATAGCGCAACTCAGGCCAGCAATCAGGGTGTAGCCCTGGAATATATGATTCAACTGGCCAATACACTCAAAATCAACCCCTGGTTTAATATTCCTGCGGAAGCTTCGGATGATTATGTGCGCCAATTTGCAACGATGGTACGCGATCAACTTGATCCTTCGCTGCGGGTTTATATCGAATATTCCAATGAGGTCTGGAATAACATCTTCAGTCAGGCCAGTTATGTTTCACAACAGGGACTGGCTCTGGGGCTGGATAGCAACGGATTTACAGCCGGACTTCGCTATTACGCCCAGCGATCAGTAGAGATCTTCAAGATCTGGGAAGAGGTGTTTGGGCAGAGCAGTAGTCAGCGGTTGGTACGGGTGCTGGCTGGACAGGGGGCGAATCCCTGGACGGCTGAACAAATTCTGGGTTGGAAGAATGCCTATCAATATGCGGATGCTTATGCGATCGCACCTTACTTTGATGGATTTGGGGATGCGGATCAGGATGGCTGGAGTGACTTGAATGATGTAGACATGGTGGATATCACTCTCCAAATGACTCCCGACCAGATTATCGACAATATGCTGTTGGAGATTCCTACGGAAATCAAGCAGATGTTTGATAGCAATTACGCCATTGTTACCAAGCGCTATGGGCTGGACTTATTAGCCTATGAGGGCGGGTCTCATCTGACCAGTTATCAGTTCTCAGCCGACCAGCAAGCTCAAATGCATGATCTCTTTCTGGCGGTGAATCAAAGTCCCCGGATGAGGGATTTGTACAAAGCCTATCTGGATCAATGGCAACAGAGCGGCGGCATTTTGTTCAATCAATTTGTCGATGTGAATGCCTCTACAAAATGGGGATACTGGGGTGCGTTGGAGTATCAGAATCAGGATATTAATACGGCTCCCAAATATCTGGGATTAATGGACTTCATTCAGGCCCAGTCCCAGGCTTAAGGACAGAACTCCGGAATCTAAGAGATTCCGGGGTTTTTGGTATTCATTGTTGCAAGGCGAGCGGTTGAGGATCTCTTTGGGGTGGTTGTTGCAAGATGTGGTGGAGCCGTAAGCGGAAGTCGGAATCCAGGTATTGATGACGAGTTTCGTCCCAGGTGCTTAAGAGGTCGGTGCGGTTGCGTTGAATAATGGCTTGCAGCCCTTTCATTTCTTTGGAGGCTGGTAAGTGGGTGTTCAGCAAATCCATTAATACCTGACTATCCTGGAACGATCCCAACTGGTCTTGTAAGACTTTGATTTCTTTAATCCATTTTTGAAAGGGATCGCCGTAGAAGCAGACAAAGAACTCGGTTTGATAGCGCACATGCTTGCAGACTTTTCGCAGTTCGTGCAGGGTTTTGCTCTCTTCCTGAGAAGAATGGTCGGCGGGAACGAGCCAACCGGGATGCAACAGCAGTTCGGAGAGGAGGGGATTGAGTAAATCCGGTAGAACCATAAGTAGCGGCAGTTGGGCGATCGCGGTGTACTGAGGCTTTTCCAACCAGGTTTCGTAGGCTTGCTTTAAGTCCTGGTAACGCGATCGCGCTAATGTGTCCTCTACGGCGGCAAAGGCTTCAGACCGTTGCTTCTTTAAGGCTTTAATCGCTCCATCCAGCAACTTCTGTTCTTTTTTGTCTAATTGAGGCCGATACACGTCCTTCAGATCTGCCAGTTGCACATCCAGATCTCGCAATTGTCCTAAAACTCTGGCCAGTTCAGTGATTCGTCGGATGCTGCCTGCTTTGGGCACCTTGAGAGCCATACCAAAGACCTGCAGGGCAGTTCGTAAGCGACGAGTTCCGACCCGCATGTGGTGCAGGTTTTCTGGATCGTCATCGGCCAGAACTGGCTTTTCGTATTTGATCACACGATGGTATTGCTCGTTAATCATGCTGTACCCATACTCACCCAGTGTCAGGGATTGCACCTCCTGGGATTCAGGCTGCAGCTCAGCAGGTGAAGTGGTTTTCATAAAGACTGGAGAATTCAGGGAATAAAGGGTGGGCTTCCAGAAGAAGGTATGATAATACCTCATCAAGGCCTTGTTCTTAATCCTCTGCGTGGATGAGGAAGGAGCTTCTTTAGATTGATTTTAGATTTTACTGTCAGACGGCAATTTCCTCTTGCGACTGCTGCTTGCCATTTTCTGATCAGAGCTAAAATGCATAGAGGCTCCCGATCCCGATCGTTGAAGAGGTAAGTTGAATTTCATGAGTAGGCAAGCGATCGTTAGCTGGCTGCAGCAGCGTCCCTGGTTAGTTGTGCCCGTCCTGGGTCTGATTCCCCTGATCAGTTTGCCGTTGATGAGTCGGCAGTCACCTCCCTCTGCATCAACACCCTCTCCAGGGGCTGCTGGTTCGCCTTCGCCTTTGTCTTCAATATCTGCAGCGGCTTTGCCGGATATGGCACTGGTTTCACCGTCTCCTAAACCTACGCCCTCTGCAAAAGTGACTCCCTCTTCTCGGCCATCACCATCTCCCAAGGCGACTGCTCCAAAAGTTGCTGCGAGTCCAGTCCCCCCCCCGCGCCAGATCGATCCACGGGTGGTGCAGTCGGTGATCAGTTTATCGGCAGATGCGGTAATTCCGGTGCGAGTCATTATTGCGCAGGGGACTACGACCCTGACGATCGGAACCTCGACAGGGGGAGTGGTGATGGATGCACAGAAGGGCAATGCGGTGTATCAAATGCCTGCCCGGTCAAGTAATCAGGTGCAGGCGGATGGAACAACGATGTTGATGGGGTCGGTTCGGTTGCCGCAGGTTGTGTATATTGAACCAAATCCGGGGGGAATTACCTATGTGGGCGATCGCGGTTATCGAGGCCGCATGGTGTTGATTGCCAATGACAGTCATCTATGGGCCGTGAACCATGTGAGTATGCAGCAGTATTTATATAGTGTGGTGGGCAGTGAGGTGTCTCCCAGTTGGCCGATGGAAGCACTGAAGGCGCAGGCGGTGGCGGCCCGATCGTATGCCCTGACATATCATCTGAAGCCTGTAAATCAACAGTTTTATGACCTGGG
>JBBIQC010000068.1:0-2835 GCA_037442585.1 Oscillatoriales cyanobacterium bin_317 | reverse complement strand
AGTACTACCAGGTGTACAAAGGGGTGGAAAGTGAAGCAGCGACAACCCGACAGGCGGTGAATAGTACGGGGGGAGAGTTTGTCAGTTATCGCGGTGGGGTTGTGGAGTCGTTGTATGCGGCAACGGATGACATTGTCATGGAGGCCTTCCAGGGCAGGGGCATGAGCCAGATTGGAGCGTTAGGGCTGGCAGAAAAGGGATATAACTACCGCCAGATTCTGGCTAATTACTATACCGGAACGGGGGTTGCCCGTATTCAAATGGATATAGAGTAATGAGTCTAATATAGAGTAATGAGTCTAAAAGTGGGATTCATTTATAGACTCAAATGAGACTTATGAGAAGTGAGATGATCACCTAGCGATCGCAACGGTGACGGCGGTAATCCCAGGGTAGACAGGGGTTGGCTTCCTGCCAGAGGCCAATCCCTTGTTGTTGAGCTTCGGATTCGGCAAGCAAGTATTGGGCTTGAGTGCGACGGCATTCGTTAAGGTACTGAGGATTCAGAGCGGCCATGCCTTCAGTCACTAGCTGGAGGTTGATGGATTCTCCGTTCACAAAGACTTCGCCAATGATGCTGCCGTAGCGATCGCGGTTGATTTCACGAATTTGAACCGTCTGTCCAGCAGGCAGGAGTTGATCCAGACGATCGGCAGCCATTTTGCCCCAGGTCTTTTGGGCGGGATCCGGCATTTCCATGCACCCTAACCATACTGTGATCGTTCGACCCTGTTGACGAACCCGCAAAGCATTGCGATCGCCAACGGAAACGATGGTGGCTTTTTGGAGCGGTTGGGCCTGAGCGAGACTGTTGCTCAAAAGCAGGTTGGAAATAGGGAGTAGCAATCCTGGCAGGAGGGCAAGGAGAGGCAGGGAAGGTTTGTTCATGACACTACGGGCTTCTCAAGATTGTGATCGAGATCGCAATGCGAAGTGACTCAATCCGGTTACTTCACTGATCCAGAGAGAGGTTCTTTGGGACTTGTATCATACCCGCAATTGTTGAGATTCACACCGTTTCTGGGGGCTAAGTCACCAGGTAGATCGGTGCAAACTGTCACTATTAAACCTGTAAGGACACACGCCAATGAAGTAAACCGAAACCCCCTGCGATTTACTGATTACAGTTCTTGAACACCAACATTTTGCCCCCTACTTAAACCTTGTCCAAGTCCAGAACCGGAGTTTCTCTTATAGGAAAACGACCGTTCTCTAGCTGGACTTGGTTTAATTTGCCCCCAATGTTTTGCTTTCTACCAAAGAAGCAATCTTTAAGTTCAGCCCCCACTGAAGATTGATTTCACTTTCCCCAGACAACATCATTCATAACTCCTGATTTGGCCTGATAGAAATATCAGGCTTTTTACTCATTCAGGCTGTTTCGGGTTGGTAGAGAGGGCGATCGTCATTGGAGGGGTTACCAGGCTGCAATCTGGTAAACGAGTAAATAGCGATCGCTCTGCCATAATGCTGGTCAGGATTCATCGAGAATGGGGATGCCGCCAATGGAGACAGATAGAGTGATCTTTAGGACTGAGTGGATTGCTGTGAAAGAATCCTCCAGAGGGTTTCAGTATTTGGAACGCAAAGGGAAGGATTCGGTTGCAGTGTTTCTGTTGAGAAAGGGCGGCGTAAAATCTTTGCAGTATGAAGTCCTGATTCGGCAGCAGCATCTCTGCATTGACAATCGGGAGGTGGATGGAACGTTTATGCTCTTCCCCTGTCCGATTACAGGGGGCTTGGAGGAAGGGGAGTTGCCGGAAGCCGCTGCGATGCGAGAAACCTTTGAAGAAACGGGATATGGCGTGCAAGTTATCCCATTGGGGCAATACATTGTGGGGACTCAGGTGAATGAGATTTGTTATCTCTACTATGCCGATGTCACCGGGTTAGAACCTGAGCCGACGAACCAGGATGGCACCTATCTAGAGTCGATCGCTCACAATGAATGGCAGTCGTTCGAGTATCTGGCAACGTGCGACTATGCCGCCTGTCAGATTGGCTACTTTAAGCTGCGATCGCTCCTCTTCCAGTAAAATAAGGCGGTGATTGCGGCCTGCCAACCATGTCAAACCCACAAAATTCAAAATTGGACTACTGGATCAAGCAAAGTGAGATGTTGCAAAGTGCGATCGCTCGCATGGCCAACAATTCACTGGAAATTAAGAAGGTGGGCTTAACGGTCTGGGCGGCGATCGTCGGGTTTGGGTTTACCAATCATAATGCCGCTTTATTTGTGCTGGCATTTGTCGCCTTTGTGCTGTTTGGTGTCCTGGATATTTATTATTTGTATCTGGAACAGCGGTTTCGGGAGAACTTTAACCGTCTCACTCGCCTGATCAATGGGTATGGCACCCATGAGGACGAGGAATGGAGTGAACAAGCCAGAGGGAATTTTCTGTACCTGGATGCCTCAACGAATTTCTTAGGGCAACTACCCCAGACGCTCAAATCGTGGGCAAATCTGCCTTACCTGATCACGTTTTTGATTACGATCGTGCTTCTGGTTGTACCGCTACCCGCTATGCCAACCAAGTAGGGAGATTTTTGAAAAATCTATTGCCTATTCATCATCTACTGCCTATTTATCAATAGTGTCGAAGTGGCATCTACAGGCATATCGCAACGAGAGAAGAGACCTGCATTCAACTCCCTCCAACGGTCAGTCCACCTCCCCCAATCGATTGTATTACCTTGATAATCCTGAATAGAAAATACAGGTGGGATCGGGAGATGCCCAACGGGTGCTTGTAGGCTAAAGATAGACTTCCCTACCCACGGGCAGGGCTAGTTCATTGAAAAAAGGAAAAGAGACGGGAGATATCATGAGCAAGA
>JBBIQC010000067.1:0-12523 GCA_037442585.1 Oscillatoriales cyanobacterium bin_317 | reverse complement strand
ACACAACTCAAGTTGGCTCTTTCAGTTTAGGGCATTTCAAGTAAAATATCAATACAATATCTTTTGTACGACTAAACTACGACTAGGTTCAGAAGGGTTAGAGTATACTAAATGAAAATCCTTGCACTGCGGGAGTTTCACGGATGCCATCGCCCTTCCCTGGCATGAATCCCTATCTGGAACAGCCAGCCTTCTGGTCGTCGTTTCACACTCGACTGATGGTGGCGATCGCCGATACGGTAGCGCCCCAACTGCGCCCCAACTATTACATTGAGGTTGAGACTCGCACTTACCAGGATCAAGAAGAGCCAGAAGAAATCCTCGTGGGTATTCCAGATGCCGCTGTCTTAGCGGCTCGGTCAATCGATCAAGTGCAGCCGCTGCGAGTTGAATCGGGTGCAACGTTAACTCAGAAACGACCCCGCTCCATTCTCTTGCCCCAGCCAACCACCATTAAAGAGCGCTATCTAGAAGTTCGTGAAGTCGGCACAGATACGGTCATTACAGTAATTGAGGTGCTGTCACCCAAAAACAAGCAGAAGGGAAAAGGCAGAACGGCTTATGAAAACAAGCGCAGGCGAATTCTGGGCAGTCTCTCCAATCTAGTTGAAATTGATCTGATCCGGGCTGGCATCCCAATGACGATGATCGGAGAGGTGCAGCCGAGTGACTATCGCCTCATTGTGAGTCGTAGTGCACAACGTCCTCAAGCTGACCTGTATGACTTTGACTTGCGTGAACCTATTCCCAGTGTGCCGCTGCCGCTAAGACCCGAAGAGACGGAACCGTTGATAGAACTACAGGCAATTGTGCAGGGCGTGTGCGATCGGGCAGGATACAACGATCGCATCGACTATCGTCAGCCTGTACCACCGCCTAAGCTATCGGAGGCTGATCAACAGTGGGTGGATGAGTTATTGGCTCCGATTCGAGGTGTGTGATGGCACGTCCCGACCAGGAAAAATGTCGGCTGTGTTCCAAGCTGGACTCCCAAGAAGCCCAACAACGTCATGGATCGGATGGAGACGGGTGCTGGAATCCAAAGGTTTGCCATAATCGCCGTTCCTACTATCGCCACCGGGGAGTCCGGAACCATGTCCGCAAACAACGACGACGGGAACAGCCAGCCGAATCCGGGTTATCAGAATCTGGAGCTTCCTCATCTGCACGGGTTGCAACTTTGGAGGTGTTAGCTCCTGCTGTTCCCTCTGCGGTCGTTCATTGGTATCGGGTCACAAAAGACTCACCGCTTCATGCCTTGGGTGCAGAACTCTGGATGGGCAACGATCGAGTTGCCAAAGTTGAACCTGTTCACTGCCTGGGACTGACCGAATTACAGGTTAAAACCTTGCTGGTTCGGATTCTAGATGTTTTTTCGCAGCATAGTGGGATCAAAGTAGAGCGCTTCAGGTCTTCAGTAGAACTCCATCCCCATAACTGTCCAATTCGACCCTGCCCTCTCTATCCGGAGGTCAGGCTGTAATGGAAATCCAGCAGTTAGAGCTTGATCTCTGGCAATCTTTGGAGACGGCATCTCGGTTTCCAGAGACGGCGGATTTGCGATCGCTCTGTGACGCACTAGAGCAAACCCTCTCTGAGCAGTCTCTGGCAGAACAGTTGACCGTTGCAGGAGATGTATTGGTGCAGCTCTCAGAGGTCCATGCCGCGCGGGCAAATATCTTGATTTCCGGGTGGGAGCGTCGCCATAACCCGGCTGAACCGGTGGTCAATCTAGAAAACTGTGTTGATCTGTTCGTCCAATCTTTGACGCTGGATGTATCAGAGCTGTTTGAAGAACCAGAGCCAATTCAGTACCCTGCCAACCGCAAGCAGAAATCATCCATTCAGGAAGAGGGTTCAGTCGTCAGGGAAGTCGATAAGAATGCGTTGTTGAATTGGGTCGATCAAGTGGCAGCAGATCAAGCACTCAATGAAGCTCAGATGGCGGAGCAAATTCGGGATCTGGCGCATGGGGAGAATGTTGAAGAGTGGTCGAGGGCGATCGCCCAATATCTTCAGCGTTTCGGTTCAAAAATTCTTCTACCTGATTTGCAACAAGCCCTGGGGATGCCGATAGCGGAGTTGTGGCTCGGTTTGTTGATGGGAGGATATTCGTTAACCCAACAAGGTGAGTTTTATGATAGTCAAACCCTCTGGATTACGGAGTCTTAGAAAATACATTCTCATTTCGACAAGAGGATTTGAGGACATTTACAACCAGAACTGACGATCGCCCTCAAGCAAACTGCTGGGGTAAATGCCCTGTAGCCGCAAGCCAGCCACTCGATCTGCGCCATAAATTGGCAGGGGTAAACTCGGTGCTTTTAGTGCCCCATGATGCAACAACGTGATAAAAAACTGTAGGATGACTTATAGCCTTCGCTGTCTTGGATTTTAGTTTTACTCCACTCGGAAAATAGGTAATAGAACAGGCATTCAGATCGACCGAGACTATTCCACCCCCGTTTTGATTCACCTGCCGCCATACTTCATACCCAGCCAAAATTGCTTTTTCCCAATCGTTAAGTGATCGTTGAGATACTTCTAAACCGGAGGTCAAATTTCTGACTGTTTTCAGCAACTCGTAATCCAGTTCTGTTAACCCTTCAAGAAACTCGTGATCTTGAGCGTAACGAAAAACAAGCGCCGAAATTCCTTCTTCAATAGCTTTTGCTCGACCTCCATCTTCTACCTCGTCGATTTTGGGATGGCTTTTGCGCTTGCATCCTAGCATTTGGCGAACAACAGGAGACCACCCAAGAATAGCGGCATAGGACAAGTGAAAAACGTCGTGAAAGCGATAGCCATCGCTGACATAAGAATTGTCAGTCAGATCATTGCCCATCTGCTTCCCATTGACAAAGGCTTGCATTTTAGTTGAACCATTCTGATCAAGCTCGGTAATTTCTACCTCAAATTTTCTCGGAAGACGTTCCTGTTCTGGTGAACCATTGTCAAACGCAAAAGCAACACATTCTCTGCTTTGAGCATTGCGCCAACCCCAGCGATCACGGCATTTCTCAAGATTCTGTTCAGCGATCGTATTTAGATCCAATCCAAATTTGTTGGCAAAGGCGGCGAGATACCAGAGAATATCGCCAAGTTCCTCTGCAATACGCTCTGGAAACAATCGGTGAGATTCGCCATCGCGCAAGAGCTTTTTATACTCACTTGATAGAGAACCAATTTCGCCAACTACCCCAAGAATTGCAATATCCATGCCGTCAGCGTTTTGAAGAGCCTGCCCTGTCTGGATAGCTTGCTCCTGATACTCGCAAAAATCCATCTTTCACTCCTGTTTTAACTTTTTAGATTTGCGTGTACGATCCTGTGTAACTGCTTCTGCCTTCAATTCAGCATCATTGCTGGTGATAAATTGATTGATATTCCATTTAGGTGGATACCAGTAACCAATTGGTTGAGAAACTGGTGTATATTTCTGTTTAATTCGGGTTCGACCAGAGATCCCGGCAACTGTTGGATGATAAACCCGCGAATACTTATCAACTTCACAAAATAGATTTTGGCAATCAATCAGTTGTAATGGTCTTCCCCAAAGAGATTGAAAGTCTAGACCTAACCGCTTAAACTCTGCTTCCTGTCGTTCGGTCATAAACTTGATGATTTCCGGCTCATTGAGTCCTCCTCGGTCAGCAAAGCATTTACGAATTCCATCTAGTGCGCCAGGCCCCGGAACTACAAAATCCATTTCGCTAAAGTCGGTGATCTCGCTGTAGTTGACATCAGTCACAAACTGGTATGCCAGAAAATCACCGATCGTTGGATAGGACCGTATTAGCTGAAACGCTTGATGCATGCTAGAAGCATTCGCTAACTTTTTTGGTAATTCATCAGCAATCATCTGCTCAATCAGTTTTAAATGGTTGCGATGTTTCACAGCGTAACCAAAGGATTTCCCTCCTGAAGGCATAATGTAAGCAGCCGAATAAACTGATTGACCTGCCTGCCTTGCTTGAGTAAGCACTTGGTCATATTGATCAAAAGAGTACTCACCATAAATAATTTCTCCAACATTCTTTTCTAAAAGCTGCCAGGTCTCTATTTTGTTGAAAAGTTTAAACAGAATAATTCGGAAAAAGACTTCCTCAAGTGATGAAGGAAGATCATCTCGATAAATTACATGGCGAATTAGATATTGACTTACTCGATCAGAGGCTCTGTAGGCATTAGTAAACTTAAAGGTGGCAAGAGTAGGATCATCGGTCCAGGGCTGAGGCTGTCCCCGGAGTTTACGGAAGAAAATATTTTGCCGCTCAACAGCAAAGCGCCAATAAGTGTCAAATACAACGGTCGGTTTTGCAGGTAAGATATGCGAAATAACAATCGGACTAGAAAAGCTAGTTTTTTTCTCTTGACCGAGATCAAGCCCTAGTTGCTCTTGTTCAAAAAAATCTTGCTGATCGTGTTGATCGTTCAAAGGCTCAGGAGGGATTAATGTGTACTTAATAACTTCTCTAACTTGCTGAAGAGTTATTTCTAGGTCTGTATCATTCTTTAAGATAGATACAGAGTAAGAGGTCTTTTCTTTAGCCGCTAATGCATCATACTCGTAGCTTAACTTTCTCCAGTCTTGAAGGGATACTTCACGATTAATTGGAGTATCTCTACGCAGCAGAATAGCAACTGCTGGTTTAACATCTCCCCAGTATGATTTCTCAAGATCAATCATCTTTTCGAGAACTTGGCGATTGACGCTAGAAGTCAGGCCATAAACCCAGGTAGACCACCAAAATCGATCAAGCACAACATGATGACCTTTTGCCAATAATGGTAGAACTTGGCACTCGATCGCGTCTAAGTGAGCAGCAATGTGAAGAATTTGTTGGCTCGTAGGAGTAACTGATTTAACTCCATATTTTGAAGGCTCATGATGAACTTCATAAATTAACTTCCCTAGTGTTCCATCCTCCCTTCCAGGAAAAGTCATTAGTTTACAAGCTTCGCCATTAGCAGTGAGATACTCCGCAATCTTTTGGGAAATAGTTGTCTTTCCTACTTCATCAGGACCCTCAAAAACAAATAGTTTACCCCACGTAGATTTGTTTCTGATCATCTTTTACTCCCCACCAACTTTTGTTGAATTTGATAGGCTTAATGCTTGCTGGATTTTTTCCTTTAGGACAATGATTTTCTCCGATTTTTTTGGAACTGTATCAAGCTTGGCAATTCCAATAAAGAAATTTACCTGATTTAAAGTAAGTCTCATCTCATGCGCCATAAAACTACTCAATCTGCATATTCCCAAGTAGTTCCCATAGGCTTTTTCCAAAATCTGCTGAGTCGCATAATAAGCATTTACAATTAAAGTCTTTTCTTGTTGATCAGGCACGAATTGAAGATGCTGAAGGCAGGGAAAACCAAGTCGAGGAGCTATTGTATGATCTCTATGAGGATCAAAAATTGATGCTTGAAGCATTGTATATCTCATTTTTGAATGAAGGTATCCAGAGATAATGTGTTCAAGCTGATTCCCGTTACATTGATCAAGGCGTTTACCCTTTCGTATATCACCACCAAAAGCTATGAGCCTTTGGAAATAAGTTCCCCGATCATTTTTATGACAACCCAAAGATTTTATTCTAGAAAAATTGCCAAGATATTTTTTATAGAGTTCATGTCGATTGAAATCTACTCGCTTCCAAAGATTGATGGGAAAGATAGTATTGGCTACAGTATGAACTGAGTGTTTATCAAATGCTAATAAACACTCATCTAACGCTTCTCGAATTATCAGATCTTCGATAGCTTCATCTTCTACAAAATCTGCTAAGCTGAGTAACACGGTTGAAGCTTTTGTACTCTTGCTATCAATAACGTGCAAAAACAAGTGTGCCCAAGCCTGTGAAAGATGAGTCGGCTTAATAATCAAAGGTGCATTGCTATTCATCATCGCTCTCCTCGGTATGCCGAAACTCACTGAAACCTGTATATTCAAACCGAGATACTCTAATAAAAGCTGCCCAATCTGAATCTGGACAGTAGGCGCGGGCAACTCCTTGACGAGCAGTCCGAAAAAGACAGCCTTCTTGAAGATCTGCCTTAAAGCTGATAATGTCACCTTCTATCTGCGCTGTTTTGGGCAACAAAAGCTGATACCCCACTTCAACATCAATCGTTTTAAGCAACCACTGCTGATCTGCAATCATTAGAGGGTTGGATGATTCCCCAAGTAGCTCCTGTCGCACAGTTTTAGGACTCGACTTTTTTAACTCCCTGGCTTTTATCTCAGTGATCAGTTGAAGAGTGTAAGTCATGTGGTCAATCAGTGTGTCATATCCCACACCAAAACTACAAGAAACAGTAAAAATCTGCTGCGGAGTAGCGGTTGCAGGTGTCCATCCCCGCAAAGTGAAAGCATTAAGTACGCCAACTTTGGGCATTAATAAGAAACCAGCGAAGCAATCAACCAGAAACTCTTGAGGATCTCGCTGATTTCTTCTTGCTGTTTCCTCCATCTCGTCAATTTTGGATCCATGCCCAAAGAGGTTATGTCCCAATTCATGCCCACAGGTATAGTTCTTTCGGGGAAGAGGACGCAGAGAAGATACAAGAATCCTTTTCTCTTTTTCCTCATTCAAATACATACCTGCAATCCCGGACAAAGCAACAAATTGAACTGTCAAGCCCAACTCTTTGCAAACATCGTAAATGCAGACTGGTGACTTCAAATCAAGATTTAATTTTCGACGGACTTCTAGTGCTTTAGATAACGCCTGTTTAGCAAGATCGTTCTGTGCGTCTCCCATGCTTACTTCCTCCCACCCCGAATAGAGGCAATCACCGCTAAAACAGTATCTAGATCCTCTGGTTTCAGTTTTTTCATTTCCCTTGCGGCGAGTTGGAGCTTACTGTCTTGAGGATCTATCTGATCCTCACCTTCGCCTAGCAACCAGGAGGCATAAGCATCTCTGGGTAGTGCTTCACTGGGTACTTCATAGCCATGCTGAAGGGCAAAGGTGATATCCATTTGCTCTGCCAATGCCAGACAATCCCGGCGGTGTCGATCCATTTCCGGGCGTGTGTGCTGGGTATACCAGAGTGCAGCGGCTCCTTCAAACCGCTCCTCGGTCGTCGGAAACAACTCATTGATTTCAGCCCGGTAGCTGTCGTAAAGCTTGCCCAATTCCTCATTGAAAGCATCCCGGTCTTCCCCAACCCTCTCCTGAATCTCATCCCTAGCTTGCTGGAAGCGAGTCTTTAATTCCTCTGCCCACTCCAACGCATCCACAGACAACTCATCTTTGGGAAATAGATAACGAAACTCGTGGCGATCGCGGCTGCGAATGCGGGTCGGTTCCCACAACGGATTGACTACTTCTCTGGCAAGCACATTGATTGAGCCGGGAGCATCCGCAGGCATGGCGAAACTGCGATAGAGGCGATCGTCCTTCTTAAAGTCAAAAAAGTGGCTGGGATGCGATTCTGACCAGCGTTTTGCATCCGAAAGCAGGTTCTCCCCTTCGATTTCCTTGATGTCCTCCAACCGCTCTGCACTTTTGGGTGAATCGACCTCGACCTGAAGTGCTTGAAACAGACGGTTAAGCAGTTTTCGTTGACGGCGCTCAAACCGCTCAACATTCTCCCCTTCCCCCAGCATCGAGGATTGTACCCGCCCAATGTTGGTTGCCACCAATCCCACCTTGTTCTGATTCGCCGCCGCCGCAATCTGAGCCAGATTCTGGTACTTCAAACCACCCTCATTGGTGACAACTTCGCTGTAAGCCAGCTTGGGGCGTTGCTTTACTGCCTCAAATCGTCCTGGCTCGCCCGCTCGCAGCGTTTCTTTGGCAAGGTTAGGCAACTGGCTAGCAGGGCTAACCATGAGTTGATCACCATCAAAGTCTGCCTGGTGATATTCCTCTGCATCTTGGGGGTTTATCCAAATGACATTACGAGTTTTTTTGAGTTCCGGGTCGTGGCTGTTGTGGTAGAGACGAATATTGTCTGAGTTAACGATCGGATAGCGAGTCAGAATCACATCGCCTTCTGGCAGATGAGGCACGCAAACCGTGCCACGCGGTAAGTCCTCCGATGGCATCGCCATACCAGAACTATGGCTGTAACCGCTCTTAATCGCTAAATCTCGCCATCTACCTGCCACATAATCCGTTGCAAACTTCCGAAACTTGGGCGTTTCAACCAATTGCCCATATTTATCACTCCGCAGCAACGAAATCCAGCGAGATTCCTGCACCTGGCTGTTGGCATTACCATCCTCATCCTCAAAGTCTTCTTCTGAACGTTCCTGTCGCTGTTGTTGTTCCTTGTCGTATTCCTGCACGATGTACCGTGCCAGTGCCAAAGGATTCCGCTGTAAATCTGCCAAAACTTTGGCTTTTTCCGCCGTCGGCTGCTTCAAATCCTGCCGCACTGCATCCTCGGAATACCAGATGGTAAATTGCCAGCTATTGTCATAACTGGTGGCTCTAGCATTGCCGCGGTTGCCCATTGCGGCTCGCGGAAACTCATAATCTCCACACGGAACTAACTCGTCCAACCGGGCTTTTTTAATCCCCTTGATCGACGATCGATCCATAATGATGTCATAGCCCTCTGCCTCGGTCAGTCGGGTATCGGGCAATAGCGTTCCCTTCGATAAAAAACTGACACGCGGACAGTTTTCCTCGCTTCCTTCTGCCCATTGCTTCCTCCAAGCAAATCGGAATTGAAATGGGCAGTTCTGCTCACCCCCCAGTTGACGAGCCAACTGCGGTGAAATCTTACCGTGACAATCGCCAGTTTTGTAGTGGGAATACTCCGGGTCATTGAAATCTACAATTTTGACCCGCAGGTTCTCCAACGTGTCAGACCCTTTGTAGCAATTACTCACTAATAGAGAACCATATCGACAGGCAGTATCCGGCTCTGTCGCAAACATGCGTCGGATCTTCTTACGCAAGTCGTCATCTGCAAAGTAGTAACTGTTGCCAGAACTAAATGTGAGTCGCCGCGAAGTGCCATCGGCAAAATTGCGCGCCCGCAGATGGTTCGCATTAGGATTACGATTGTCAATTTTTACGAGCAGCAGAGATTGCAGCTCCTCTGGCTCGAACATCTGTTCCAGCAAGGAGTTTTTAATAATCTCCGGCTCCGACAAATACCGTCCTTTCCCGTTGTTGTGCGCCCCATCAAAAATCGGGATGCTGAGGCCGGAACCCTCAATGACCCGCGTGGTCAGATCCATTACCTACGGTTCATGATATAAACGTACTACCATCCAACTTAGAAAGCATTAGACTGTTTTCTGACCTTGACACAAAGCAGCCAGGGCAAAATCAGCCAGGTGGCTATTCTTGAATTGAACAGCAAGGAGGATAACGATGCCGTGGCACATTAAACGTCTAGAAAACGGTTTGCTGGTTCAAGAATACGATCGGGAACCCGATGAGAACAGCGAAGAACTTCTGACCCCAGAGGGCAGAACTCAAGATGAATGTCACCCGCGCTTTGCCCATCTGAAGCCTGGGGAAAGTATGGTGCTACCTGATGAACCAAAAACCACGACTTCTAGTTCCTGGTATCCCAGCCAGTATGAAGAGCTGGGCGAGTTTTTGAATGGTGATCCAGGGGCGATCGACAAGTTGGACAGTGGAGGGCGATCGCGCCGCTACAACTGGCGGTATTACGAACCCGATGAATCCTTTTAAGGCGTGTTTGATGGCTTGAGAGGGTGGCGAGGGCGATCGCAGTTAGTGAACTCACATAACGAAGACATTGTATACACTGTATTCTCTACGCTAGAATGGGGGAAATTTGGAGAACACTGATGGCTCAAAGTGAAGTCCTTACCATTCGATTAGCTCCAGAATTAAAAGACAAGCTGGATGCTTTAGCGCAGAGTACTCGGCGTAGTAAGTCCTGGCTGGCAGCAGAGGCGATCTCCTTCTACATTGAGCAACACCTTTGGCAAATTCAAACGATTGAAGAAGCGATCGCGTTGGCGGACAGTCCTGAAGCCGAATGGGTAGAGGGTGAAGCAGTGGATGCGTGGTTGGATACCTGGGGAACGAAGGATGAAAAGCCTGCTCCATGCGCATAGTATTTCTTTCACTTGCAGTAAAGGATTTAGCAGCTATTCGTGCCTACATCGCTGAAGACGACCCAGAGGCAGCGAAAGCGGTCGCTTCCCGGCTAAAGCAATTGATTAAGCGGCTTTCCTCAATGCCCAACCTGGGTAAACCGGGGCGAGTTTTTGGTTCCAGAGAACTGATAACTCCCAAAATTGGTAAAACAGTTTACGTCGTCGTTTATCGTGTCAAAGACACACGTCTGGAAATTCTGCGGATTTTGCCAGGAATGCGCGATTTAGACAGTTTGCTGAATGAGGAATTGCCAGAAACATAATCAGGAATCGCCGTACCTTTGATGCTCAATGAGTAATCAAGAATGGGTGCTTAAAACCTTACTTCTCTGCCCAGTTAAGAGCGATCGCCACCTCCGCTTTCACTGGCACTTTTCTTAAATACCGCTGTCCTGCCTGCTCCATCACTTGTTGAAGAATCTGTGCAGCCTGTTCAGCTTTATCTTCTGGAGCTTCGAGCAAAATTTCATCATGCACGGTGCCAATTAACCTAGCTCCCGTTTTCTTTAAGGCTGTAGGAAGTTTTGCCAATGCAGCTTTGGTAATGTCTGCGGCAGTGCCCTGAACTGGAGTGTTCAGCAGTTCTGTCAGTTTTGGTTCATCTTTCCAGCACCGAAGACGATCGCCCATTGTCCGCATCTCCCTGGGCAACCTTCGCTTAATCGCCCCATGCCAGCGGGCAATTCCCTGATACGCTTCAAAATATCGCTTCCGAAACGTTTCTGCCTGCTTTAGGCTCATCTGCACCCCATAGTTGTTGTAGGCGTACTCCGCCAACCCTTTGGCACCCATTGCATAGATCAGCCCAAAATTGACGGCTTTGGCTGCTTGCCGCTCTGATTTCTCAACCTGATCCAAAGATTTATCAGCGATCAGAGCAGCCGTGAGCTGGTGCAGGTCTTCATCATTCTGGTATGCCTCAATCATGCGGCGATCGCCACTGAGTTCTGCTGCCACTCGTAGTTCGATTTGAGAGTAGTCAGCTACCACCAAACAATATCCTGGAGCCGGAATGAAACAACTGCGAAAAATTTTGTCTCTAGGAATCTGTTGCAGGTTGGGGTTTCGACAAGACATGCGTCCGGTAGCAGCACCCATTTGCTGATAGTCTGGGTGAATTCGTCCGGTAATGGGGTGAACGTGCTTGGGTAGGCTACTGGCAAACGCTTGGACTGCTTTGGCTGCTTTGCGGTAGTCTAGCAGCGCTCTAACGGGTGGATGCTCCTCTGCCAAAGGAATTAGAGAGAGCTTGCTAGTATTCTTCACTGGCACACCCATCTGCTGTAATGCCTCTAATACCTGCTGCTGACTGTCCAGATTGAGAGAAGTTTGATTACCCAAGAGATCGAGTTGGGCACTCAGCAAGGCTGGCTGGAACTGTTGTCGCAATTCACCCGCCATCTGGTCTCTTCTTTGTTCTAGTTCTTGTCGCAGAGAATCCCAGCGGGAGAGATCGAGCAGCATGCCATTCAGTTCCATTTGGGCGATCGTAGTCAAACAGTCAAATTCCAACTTAGCGGTTTCAACCAGACCAGCATTCTTGAGCTTAGGTTTCATTACCTCGCGCAAACGCAATAAGATGGCTGCATCTCGCGCTGCGTACTCTAACTGCTCTGAAGAGAGGCTGGGATTGCTCCAATCACTTCGCTGCTGTTCTTTGGAGAGTTCTTCTCCCAGATAGACCTTGACCAGTTCTGCCAGGTTATATCCGTGCGATCGCACCCCTGCATCTAGTAATTGGGCCGCTAACATTGTGTCAAACAGTTTACCAACAACGGGAAGTCCAGCCTGTTGAAGGAATTTCAGGTCGAATTTGGCATTCTGCAAAACTTTGATTGGAGTTCCTTTAAGCAATTCGCGCAAAGGATTAAGCGCTTCCTTTGCAACCTTAAAGAGGTCAATGATAATCACAGGCTGATCGTCTGCAGCAACTTGCACTAAACGAATTCGATCTTTTAAGAGATCCAGTCCAGTCGTTTCTGTGTCAACTGCGATCGCCTGACAGGTATGCAACGGCTTGAGTACTTCTGCCAGCCGATGCCCATCTTCCACAAGCTCGTAGCTGACAGCCCGTTGAGATGCACTATGATCCGTTTCCTCGATACAGAAGTCGTCTAATTCCATTGCAGGCACACTTGCTGTATTAGCACTCCGATGGGTTTCTGGTAACAGTATTAAACAGTCAGAATCGATCGATTTCAGCCCAGAAAACACATCACTGCTACACCAGACACACCAAATATTTTGATGCTGTCGATAAACATTGGCATACATCTCCCGAACCACCATTACAGCACCAATCGGAATGCCAGAAGGTCTCCTTTGGGCATCGGGACGGAGAATAACTTTCTGCCCAATCTCAAAAGAAGAGGGATGCTGAATTAGTGGGGTGATGGGATGCGGAGATGTGGAAATTTTTGA
>JBBIQC010000066.1:0-12579 GCA_037442585.1 Oscillatoriales cyanobacterium bin_317 | reverse complement strand
GCTGCTGCCCGCACCCTGGGATCGACAGAGCGGGAAGTGTTATGGCGAGTTACTATCCCCGTGGCGTATCGAGGGATTTTGGCTGGGTTCGGACTGGGTGTCGCTCGCGGATTAGGGGAATTTGGCGCGACGTTGATGGTAGCAGGCAGCATTCCCGGACGTACCCAAACCCTGCCGTTAGCCATTTACGATGCCGTGCAAATGCAGCGCTACGGACTTGCTAACGTCATGGTGCTAATTATGACAACAATCGCCTTCGCCCTGTTGTGGTGGGTCAGGCATCTGGAAGCCCAACATCCCCAAAATCGAACCCAAAGGCAGCGGCAACCGCAACCCAAAAAGAGTCTCCATGAAACTCATCGTCGATATTCAAAAACAGCTTCCCCATTACGACCTGGAGGTGAGCTTTTCCGTTGAGGGAGAAACCCTGGGACTATTGGGCAGTTCCGGATCGGGCAAAAGCATGACCCTGCGCTGCATTGCTGGCATTGAAACGCCGACTCAGGGAACCATCGTGCTGAACGATCGCATTTTGTACGACTCTCACAAAGGAATTAATCTACCCAGTCGCGATCGCAAAGTTGGTTTTTTATTTCAACACTACGCCCTGTTTCCCCATCTGACCGTTGCTCAAAACGTTGCCTATGGGTTGAGAGGTTTATCGAAACAGGCTACTCACCGACGAGTTGTCGAGTACCTGAAACAGGTGCAGTTGTTGGGATTTGGCGATCGCTATCCACATCAACTCTCTGGAGGACAGCAGCAGCGAGTGGCGTTAGCCAGAGCATTAGCCACACAACCTGATGTATTGTTGCTAGACGAACCATTTTCGGCACTGGATACCCATTTGCGCAGTGAACTAGAAAAACAACTGATCAAAACCCTCTCCAGCTACAAGGGACTCACTCTTTTTGTCAGTCATAACCTGGAAGAAGCCTATCGAGTTTGTCAGAAATTATTAGTGGTTGATCAAGGTAAAGTTGCGGCGGCGGGAGACAAACAGGCAATTTTCGATCGCCCCGGTACACTTGCCGTTGCCCAACTCACAGGCTGTAAAAATTATTCCTGCATTCAGCCAATTGATCACCACACGATTCGTGCCATTGATTGGAATTGCACCCTTCAGACTGCAGATTTGGTTTCATCCTGCCATACTCACATCGGCATTCGCGCCCATCAAATCGCCTTTTTGGATACCCTTGCTCCGCCGAATACATTTCCTGCCTGGGTGGTTTGGAGCAGCGAAACCCCGCACCGCATGACGCTCTATCTAAAGTTGGGAGAACCGCCGATCGATGCCGATGATTACCATCTCCAGGCGGAAGTATTCAAAGAAAAGTGGGAGGTTCTGAAGGATCGCCCATTCCCCTGGTTGGTGAGGTTGAATCCACAAAAGTTGCTGTTACTAAAGCCCTAAAGGTGTGCCATGAAATTACGCCAGATGATTTCCTCTTTTATGCGTCCATTAGTGCGCTAGCATTTGTCGTAAGCTTGGAGACTTCGATTCTTTCTAACTCTCCCCCAAAACCTGCTGATGGAGGTCTGAGATTATCTCATCCACCTTAAAAACCCTTCCCCTAGCCCCTCCCTGAATTACCGTGAAGCAAGACCATGACCTTTACAATAACCTGAAACAAATTCGGCTGCGGCTGGGGATGAGCCAGCAGGATTTAGCCGCGATCGCTGGTGTCTCACGACAAACTATTGGCGGGGTGGAATCTGCACACATCTCCCCTTCCACTACGGTGGCGTTGCGATTGGCAAAAGCATTGGGATGTCAGGTCGAAGATTTGTTTTGGCTTGAACACGATACGGCTGAAATTGAAGCCATTCCTGCCCAACAGACCCCCGTAAGCGAATCACTGCGCTTGAGTCTGGCACGAGTCGGTGGACGCTGGATCGCCCATCCGCTTCTCGGTAATAATGCGTTCCGTTTAGAAATGATTCCCGCCGATGGTGAAGGAAGCTATGCGGCTGGCGCGCCCACGGTGCGGGTGAAGTTGCTGGATGATCTGAGTAAGTTGCATAATACCGTTGTCCTGGCAGGTTGCACTCCAGCACTTTCTCTATGGGCACGGGCGGCAGAACGTTGGCATCCAGACCTGCGCGTCCACTGGACGTTTGACAACAGCATGAGTGCCCTGCATCGGCTCTGTCGCGGCGAAGTCCATCTAGCCGGAATGCACTTACATGACCCTGTTACTGAAGACCATAACGTTCCCTTTGTGCAGGCTGTTTTACAAGATACTCCAGCCGTTTTAATTAACCTGGGCATTTGGGAGGAAGGATTACTCACGCCAGCAGGCAATCCCCTAAACCTCAAAACGGTAGAGGATTTGACCCTGCCTGGAGTGACGATTGTGAACCGGGAAGAGGGGGCTGGTAGCCGTCAACTTCTAGAGCGATCGCTTCAAGTCGCAGGCATTCAGCATCAATCTATCAAAGGATTTGATCGCATTGTGCATGGACACCTAGAAGTTGCTCATGCGATCGCAATGGGTGAAGCCTCCGCAGGAATTAGTACCGCGTCGGTTGCGGCAGCTTTTGGCTTAGGGTTTATTCCCCTGCATCGCTCCCGTTACGATCTGGTTGTACTCAAATCCTATCTAGAAGAACCGCCTGTACAGCAATTACTTGGCACGTTAGGACACCGCCGAGTGTTATCGCAACTGCAGGCATTAGGTGGATACGACACAAGCCAAACAGGTGAAGTCGTCGCAACCGTAAATCCAGCTTGATCAAGTACCAATTTGCAAGACAGCAAAGGTAACCTGATCTCCAATCCAATTGAGAAGGAGAGATCGATCGCTAAGTTGAGGGAACCACTCGTTTTTGTAAAGAGTCAGCCCGTCGCTTGGCGGTTGTATTTTGGGGATCCAGTTTGAGCACTTGTTCATACGCTTCTAAAGCGGGCATGGTTAACTGCTTGCGCTCGTAGGCATGGCCCAGGTTATTCAACGCCGTAACGTAAGTGGGATCAATCTTCAGCGCTTCTTTGTACTGGCGGATCGCGAGGTCGTACTGTTCCTGAGCAAAGTAGGCAAAGCCCAATGCATTGTAAACCAGAGCGCTTTCCTGTTCCGGCAAATCTTCCGCTTTCAAGGCTTTTTGGAAGAGGGCGATCGCCTGGGTATAAACTCGTTTATCCAGATACAGGCTCCCCAATTCGTAATATTCCTGAGCCGTACCTTTTTCTTTCGTTAGCTTATTTTGTAACTTGCCTAGGGTCGTTTCAATCTTGCGTGTTTTGAGAATTTGCCGAAAGATCGCCCAGGCTGCCGCGCTCAACAGCAGCAGTAGGATCGAGATATAAACAACTGGAAGCCCGTTTTCCATATCAACTCTTAATCACTGTTTGATTTGTTAAGAACAATTTTAAGGCACTCACTGTCCCAACCAATCTTACCGCGATGGGGAAGGGGGTGGGGATCGGAGATTGGGGATGAGGGATCAGGAGTTGGGGGGAGTTAGCGGGGGGAGTGGCGTTCCTGGCTGAGAAGGGCAACGCTGAGAGTAACAATGAGTACGCCGAGAAGCTGAACATTGGTTAAGGTTTCCTGGATGGTAAACCAGGCCAGCACAACGGTCAGGGCGGGGTTAGTAGCCGCAACCATAGACGCAGAGGTGGCTCCAATCAGCCGGATGCCAAAGTTATTCAGCAGGTGTCCACCAAAGGTAAAAGTCGCTGATAACAGTCCACCGATCCATAAAGCCAGCCAGGGAAGTTGGACATCCTGCAGGTTCCCAAAAATTAAACTGATCCCAGACAAAAGCAGGGCGATCGTGAAACTCAGCCAGGTAAACGGCACCGGATGCATGGTTTCAAAGCTTTTTTGCGCCAGGATGGTGTAAAAGGCATAGGTAAATCCGGAGGCCAGCCCCAGCAGAATGCCGATCCAGGTGTTTTGACTCGCGGAGGTATGAACAACGGGCATGGTCAGGGCACTGCCCAGCAAAATAGCCACCATGACTCCCCAACGTAAGAGCGTGGGACGGTTCCCCAAAAACCGCCAGGATAATAACGCCGTAAACATGGGATAGGAGAAAAATAGAGTCAGGGCAATGCCAGTAGGAATTAACCCGATCGAGATATACAGCAGTGCCAGATACAGGAACATCAACACGCCGCTTCCTAAACATTGCCAGAGGAGCGATCGCTGTTCTGGTAAGCGTAACTGGTGTACCTCTTTCCAGGTTCCCGCGTAAAGCCGGGAAGCCAACAGCGCCATGGCAGGCACGACCACCAGCATTCGCATAAACAGCAGTAGAAAGGAATGCTGCAGAGTAGGAGTGACAAACCCACCAATCTCAGTGATTCCAAATAGTGGATGCGAACTGAACAGAACTCGCACCACCACATTCTGAAAACAGAAAAAGACAGATGACAATAAAACGATGACAAAGCCCAGCACGATCGCAGATTCCTCAATGAACTCCTTGATCATACCGATTGCCATTCCTGAACTTTTTTCATCCGGCTGAAATATGGTCGCCACAACCTTGACATAACTCCTGTCTAGATTGGCAATGGAAACAATTTTAAAGTTCTACAGAAACAAAACGCACCATGGCTATCCATCTCTCCTGGAAACAACCGATCTCTTACATTGCGATTGCAGCCTTGGGAGCAGGCGTGGCAATCACGGGCGATCGCTTACTCACTCCACCAGCATCCATTGCCCAAGCTCCTACATCCTCACAGACCACTGCTGCAAAACCAAATCCTCAACCGGCTCCGGTTAATTCTCAAACTCCAACAAACTTTATCACCGCTGCTGTTGACAAGGTCGGCCCTGCAGTGGTGCGAATTGACTCAACTCAAAAAGTGCAAAGTTCTCTCCCTGAAGGATTCGATGATCCGATGTTCCGGCAGTTCTTTGGTGGCAAAATACCCTCGTCACAAGAAGTCAGACGCGGTGTCGGTTCTGGTTTCATTATTGATGGCGATGGTAAAATTCTGACAAATGCCCATGTAGTTGCAGGTTCAGATACCGTCAAAGTGACATTGACTGATGGACGCAGTTTTACAGGCAAGGTTTTGGGGGCAGATACCGTGACCGATGTGGCAGTCATAAAAATTGATGCGAACAATCTGCCTGCAGTGCCGTTGGGTAATTCTGACCAGTTGAAGCCAGGAGAATGGGCGATCGCGATCGGCAATCCCCTTGGTCTTGACAATACCGTGACCGAAGGAATCATCAGCGCTACAGGCCGCTCCAGCAATAATGTGGGTGTGCCTGCGGAACGGGTCAACTTCATTCAGACGGATGCCGCCATTAATCCAGGCAACTCCGGTGGGCCATTATTAAATGCCCAGGGAGAGGTGATTGGGATGAATACAGCCATTATTCAAAATGCTCAAGGCATCGGATTTGCTATTCCCATCAACACAGCCAAGAATATTGCCGATCAACTCATTGCGAAGGGTAAGGTCGAACATGCTTATCTGGGAATTCAAATGGTCAATTTGAGTTCTGAACTGAAAAAGCAAATCAATCAAGATCCTAATAGCAATATAACGGTGCAACAGGATCAGGGAGTGTTAATTGCGAAAGTAATGCCAGATTCTCCTGCCGCCAAAGCTGGATTAAAGAGCGGAGACGTGATCGACAAGATCAACAATCAGACCATGAAAGATTCCAGCGCCATACAGCAACTGGTTGAGCAAACCCCCGTAGGCAATGAGTTGCAGATTGGGGTCACTCGCAATGGTCAACCCATGACTCTTCCCGTTCGGGTTGGCACACTACCCAGGCAAGACAGTTAAGGATGGGGTAGCACCGTGGAGGGTGAGCAAGTAGCCCATGATAAGTGGACAGCAGAAACTTGCCCATCCTCTCAGCACGCCATTCCTGGACTCAATACCATGAATTCTTGCGTGTTCCTCTATGTTTCGTTCATGTTCTTATAGGTAGCTACTGCAGATGGGGAAATGCGGTTGAGGTAGCGGAAGATCCAGTATTTGAAGATTGTGTCCAGGATAACTGGGAAGGTGGCAATAAACAGGAAGATAAAATCTCGGCTGGCAGGTAATCCCAGATGTCTTGCCATCCCTTCTAGCAACACCTCCCATCCGTGGGGAGAGTGGAAACCGACGAACATATCAGTAAACAGGATGATGATAAAGGCTTTGGCACTGTCGCTCAGACCATATACCGTTTCATCAATAAAGCTTTTTAAGATTTCCACATCTCGCCGATTTGTAATCAGCACGATCGCAAACGCGATCAGGGCAAACAAATCTGCAAACACATTCTTCACGGCCCCAGCGCTGGTTCTGGAATAGCTGGCTGCAATTTCCTGAGCCTTCTCTTGCAACAACTTTTCCATCCCCGCTTCTGACTCGTTCGCAATGTCGGGTGCTCTACCCAGCATCTTGTCAAACTCAAGTCTTTCCTTAAAGGTGTTAAATTCTTTTAACGCTTCTTCCTCAAGCTCAAAATTAATAAAAATCCCCTGTTTTTCTGGCTCCCAAATGCGATCGAGAATCGGCGCAATCACAAAGGTTTTAGAAAATTGCTGGGTCAGCAGCGGCACGATAATCAGCAATAAAATCAGCCGCATGGAAATTAATGTCTTGGCTTTGGAGTTGCGGAAGGTTTGCACTACTTCCTGCTCTGAATTAGGATCTAAATCCCGTTTAATGCGATTTAATGTGCCCAAAATTGAGCGGGGTAAAACTCCAGTTTTATCTAATACACTGTTGTCATCCTCCTCACTAAAGTCTCCATCATAAACCTGCTGGGGTCTTTGGGCACTGTAAGCGTTCGCATTTTCTTTTGCCGATACATTTGGATTCTGAACTTGAGAGACGGACACCAGTGCCTTTGATCTGGAAACTTCTGGCTTGTAGCGTTCCAGAATCGCATCAATAAATTGCAGCTTTTCTAAAATAATATCTGCTTTTTCCCGATCGCCCGGAGTCAAGGTCATAGAGCGGTTGTACAGCGTCGAATTAGTAGAATCCACCACAAACCGACTGGCCTTAAACTCCGTTAAACGCACCTCAGCAATTTTCAAATATTTTCTGAGTTCTGCCTCAAAATAAGCCAGGACATTTTCGGTGTGGCGACCAGCATGACGGGAGATTTTCTCCCCGTTAAAGTGTTCATCCTCAATGGCTTTAATCATTAATGCCGCATCATAAGCCTGGTCTAATGCTCGTTCAGGAGTTTGGGTTAGCCAGCGGTTGGCATTGCGGAAATAGCGACGAATGGGTGTCATAAACGATGAACTCATAGAAGGACACACTCACTGAATGGCAGGCTTAAATTCCAGAAATAGACGTTTATGGCCGTGCTCAACGATTTCCTATCCTAAGACGCTAAAGTTAGAGTACGAAGTGATTTTAACAAAATCGTTTAAAGGCAATTGGCTAATCACAAACTTATCTGGATTACTGGCCCAACCCGTAGCGGCAAAACCACCCGACTGATTCAGCACTGTTGTACCTGGGTCAAGCAGGCGGGCAGACCAGACAACTTGCAGACACCGATCGCCCTGCCAGGAGTTTTGGTGCTGGCAGCCAATGGGGATAATCGCATTGACCTGGATGTCCGGTTAACAGGAGCCTTACAGGGAGCTTATCCCTTTCATTCCACCACGCCACTGGGCTTCTTCCAGGATGAGGTCACTCTTTTCTGGCCGTTACTGATTCAGCAGCTTGATTTGAAGGCTCAGTTTCCGGTGCGGCTGAATCCAGAGAATGAGCAAGAACTGGCCACCCGGTTGTGGCGATCGTCACTGGATGAAATCATTGTCCGTCAACCCACTGTTAACCAAGAACGGTTCGTGCGCCGCCTGCTGGATTTATTGCAACTGACTCATCTGGCAGGCATTCCCCTGAACGATATGCCCACCATTCTGCAGCAGGGACTGGCCGGACAGGAGCAGGAATTACCGCTGCCCTTTGCCCAGGTCAAAACATTGTTACAGGAGTGGGAATGCTGGTGTTTGGAGCGGGGCTTGCTGACCTATGGCATTATGACGGCTCTGTACTGGCAGTACTTACTTCCCCATGCCACCTATCAGCGCCATTTGCGAGAACGGTATCAGATGGTGCTGGCCGATGACGTGGATGAGTATCCTGCGATCGCCCGTTCCCTGTTCGAGGTTTTTATTCAGGGAGGAAGTGAGATCGTCTTCACCTGCAACCCGGATGGAGCCGTGCGCTTAGGGTTAGGAGCCGATCCAGCTTACCTGGCAGAGCTCGCGAATCGGTGCCAGATTGTGGCTTTGACTCATCCACCAGTCCCCTGTCTGGGTAGCGAGTGGGGTAATGCGATCGTGGAGTTTGTCACCGATCCGATGGTACTTCTGGCACTACCGGAAGCCATCCAGACGATCCAAACAACCTCACGGGCAGAATTGTTGCGACAAGTTGCCGAATTAATCGTTAAAGCGGTGCAATCCGGGCAAGTCGAACCCAGGGAAGTGGCCGTAATTGCCCCCGGTCTGGATGCGATCGCCCGCTACACCCTGAGCGAAATCCTGACCAAACATCAAATTCCCGTTGAATCTCTGAATGATCAGCGACCGCTCACCAGTTTCCCGATTATTCGTTCCCTGCTCACCCTATTAGCCTTGATCTACCCTGGCTTAGGTCGTCTGATCGATCGCGATGCCGTCGCCGAAATGCTCGTCGTCCTTACCCAAAAGCAAGGCACCCCCACCCCCCTGATCGACCCTGTACGAGCCGGATTGTTAGCCGATTACTGCTTTGCCCCCCATCCCGATCGGCCTCGTCTGTTACCTCCAACCACCTTTCCCCGCTGGGATCGACTGGGTTATCAGGCTTCTGAAACTTACCAAGCTCTCTTGCAGTGGATTGAAACCCAAAAAAACCAGCTAGAGCAGCGCCTGATTCCCAATGCCGTGACTCTTCTGGATCGCGCCATTCAACATTTTCTGATTGCAGAGCGGACGCTACCGTTTGATCAGCTTTCCGCCCTCCGACAATTTATTGAAACTGCCCAACACTATTGGGACATTAGTAATCGTCTGAAGCAAAGCCAGTTACCCAACAGTGATGCTCCGGCCTTTATGACTGTCGGTCACTTTATGCAACTGCTGCGCAATGGAACGGTTACTTCCAATCCTTATCCAGTACGGCCGATCGGCCCCAGCAGCAATGCGGTGACGTTAGCGAATGTGTTTCAATACCGTTCCAATCGGCGTGCTCATCGCTGGCAGTTCTGGCTGGATGCCGGTTCACCCCGCTGGCTGAGTGGCGTGGATGCGTTATTTGCGGCACCGCTATTCCTGCATGAATGGTCAGGACGTGCCTGGACAGTAGCAGATGCATTGACAGCTAACGAGCAACGCCTCCGTCGAATTCTCCTGGATCTGCTGAGTCGGGCTGAGGAGCGGGTTTATCTCTGCCATAGTGACCTGGCTACCAGTGGGCAGGAGCAGACAGGAGTTTTGTTATCGCTGGTGAATGCGGCGATCGCGGTAAGTGGATAGGCAGAAAAGCTACCAGAAGAATTGACAGACTTATCGTTTACCGTGTAAATTGTCAGGAAGCGATCGCGAGCTGGCGCTGGCTCATCCCTAATCATTTGTCGCCTTTCAGAGGTTTATTTTCATGCCTAAAAACTTTTTGATTTCTGCCTATGAACCACCAGCAGATGCCCAGGCGGATGCTGAGATCGAGCCACCCCCTCCCGATCGTGAGTCACTGCGGATTCTGGTGATTGGTTCCCGTCGGGGAGTCACTGGGACAATTCAGAACTTGCATCGGCTCCGGTTTGCTGAGGTGCGAGAGTGGAGTCCCCTGATGCCAACGCCAAATCCGGGTGAAGTGATGAGCATCCTCACCCGGTACATTCTGGCTGATAGTTGAGCGTCCCAGAACCCCGGTTTCTTGCAAAGCATAATTCCTCATCGGAGTCCTGGTAGAAGAAACCGGGTTTCTGGGATTTAAGCTGCGATCGCGGCAACCCCAGTCAGGTACTGACCGTAGTTAAAGTTGCCAACAAAGGGGCCGTAGGGTGTGGTCAGGTTCGCGGCGATCGTGCCGGATGACAGAGTGATTGTGCCGTTGTACTGAGGCAGGGTGGGAATCAACCCATTCACAATTTCACTGACATTGAGACTGCCCTGAAAGGAACCCGCAGAAGTCGTCAGATCTGCTGTCAGGCTGCCGTTGCCAATGCCCAGGGTGCCTGTCACTCCCGTTAAAAATTCAGTGACTGATTCTCCAACTTCTCCAGCGAGATCAAAGGGAGTGCTGAAATTACCAAAGGGAGTAGTGAGATTGGCGGTGACGGTTCCTTGATTGAAGGTAAAATCCCCTGACAGTGCGTTGAGCGGAATATTGACCTCAGAGCCAGGAACAAAGGGATTCAGATCCAGTTGAATCTCTCCCTGATTCAAATTCAAATTGGCGGGAATACTGCCGATCGTAAAGTTAAAGGAAGAATTCGGTGGAAAATCAACACTAAAATCGAGCGGCCCAAAGGAAGTATTTAGATCACTGACTAAGCGCCCACTACCAAATCCCAGGGTGCCAGTCACGGCTCCAAACGGAGTCGGTAGATTCAGTTGTAGTTCACCGTTGGTAAAGGGGACGGTTCCTTCTAAGTTTCTAAGAAAACTGGCTACGAAAGAACCGATGGTTTGGGCAAACTCAAAACTGCCTGTAAATTCTTCACTACCCAGATCCAGATTGCCCGCTGCCGTACCATTGCTGAGATTGAGCAGGCCAGAAATCTGATTAAAGGACTGAACCGCACTGGTTGCCAGATCGGTCAGGTTAAAGGTTTGTTGCAGGAGGCCAAAAGGAGTAGTCAGATCGCTGGTCAGCAAGCCATTGTTAAAAGTGAGGGTGCCTTGAATTTCATCCAGCGAATTGATGATATCGGCGGGCGATCGACTGGCCGTACTGGCCGCCCCCGTGAGGGATAACCCCAGCAGAGAATCGACCAGCAAACTGGAATTACTACTTGAGGTCGTCAGGTCGGTGGTTAGCGGAGCGATCGCACCTGCGGGGGCAGTTAGCAAATCAACAGGCGGAGTGATTCTATCAGTGGCCATTTTTAATCCCTCTACTCTACAAATGACGATGGTGAAGGCAACCAGAAATCAAGCCAGGCATCTCGATACGACACCGAAGCTGGATTGGCGCTGTAGGGGAACACACAAAAAGCTGGTTTATGAACGTCTATTCGTGTAAGGATACATGAAAATCTTGTCAAGCTAGTTGAACCTTGCCCAAGTCCAGAACCGTCTTCTCTGATCGGAAAACGACCGTTCTCTCGCTGGACTTGGTTTGGAAGTCGTTTTTTGGCAGTTGTCAAAGCTCGGTTTGGTAGTATTTACGAGACAAACCGGGTTGCTATTAAACTTTGTGCAACAGGGTATCTGGAATCGGTGGAGGAGAAAAGAGCCATGTCTGAACTAACTCCGGTAATGGTTGGGATAGGATGTTTTGCGATCGCTTTTGTGCTGGCGAGCCTGGTGGAGTATTGGGTACACCGACTGATGCACCAACCGCTCCGATTTGGGGAACGCCACCGGGATCACCATCGCCGTAACGAGGGTCAGGGAGTCATCTGGGAATTCCTGGCCTACGTCCGAGGTACGATCATCATCATGCTGCCGATGTTTTTTGTTTCCATTCCCGCTGGCATCGGTTGGACGTTAGGGGGACTGGGCTATGCCGCCTTCTCCTCCTATGCCCATCAACTGCAGCATGACAATCCGACAAAATGCTTCTGGATGAAGATGCCTGTTCACTACGTCCACCATAAATACAATATGTGGCATCACAACTTCGGCCTGGGTGTGGACTGGTGGGATCATGTGTTTGGCACGTATAAACCGGTGGCATGGCTGACTGACGAGGAACTGAGCCAGTCCGATCGCAACCTGCTGCAACTGCGGTGGTGGTAAGCCCTTTTGGCTACATCCTGGCATTAATCATTTGTCCGCTGTCAAATGACGAATGACCAATGACGATAGCTGCCAATTCCAAAAATTTTTCGTCCCTCGGAAGCGTCTCCAGAAAGCGTGTGATATGGTTCCTAAAACCCGTCTTCCGTATCACAGGGTCTATTGGAGGGATCAGTACCGTGAGTTATTTTGCTGAAGCGAAGGCACATTTCATTGCCAGCCACCAAAATCCGATTAACCAAGCACTGCATCACTTAACGAATATTCTGGCGATCGCGGCGGTCATCTACCTGTTTATCGATTGGCGGATCACGATCGTCTGTCTCATTCTGACCCAGGTATTTGCCCTCGGTGGTCATGTCTTCTTTGAAAAGAATGAACCTGCTTTCGTCAAATATCCCGGCATTACTATCCTGGCTTCCCTCTCCTGGTCATTTGAAAATTGGTTTGGATTACGGCAGGTGTTGGGGTATTTCAAGGGATTAGGAGTTAGGGATTAGGGATTGGGCCTCGACCTGAGCGCCCAGCTTTCAACCTGAGATCAAGCCGAAGGGCCGAACGGGATTGGGGATGGGAGGGGTCAGCAAACTCATATTGAGTTCCTGTAGAGTGCCGTTAGCGTTAACGTCACCTCCCAAGCCAATTAGCAATAATCTCTTTTTGCCCCTAAGTCCTAATCCCTAT
>JBBIQC010000065.1:9991-12598 GCA_037442585.1 Oscillatoriales cyanobacterium bin_317 | reverse complement strand
TAAGGACACCGCTATCCATCCCCGGAGGAACGAGTTGAACAGGCAGAACATGAACTTGAACGGGAACGGCAGCGGGTAGAACGACTCGCAGCCCGATTACGGGAATTAAATATTGACCCAGACAATATTTAGGATGGCAAAATTTTCATTGCCAGGGAGGCGGGAGAGGAAGTCAGCGTAGCTTGTCGGCCGGCCTGGGCATCGTAAGTGAGACAGATCTGCAGATAGGATGCTGGTCGATCCAGAAGTCGATCGCTCCACTCGATCGCTACGATGCCCGGTTCCACCTCCTGTCCTTCCCAGTAGGTTTCCAGATGTAAGTCAGTGACTTCTGGCCCCTCCAGACGATATAAATCCAGGTGATACAGCGGTAATCGTCCGCCTGGATATTCATTAATCAGGGTAAATGTGGGACTGTCGATCGGCTCTGGAATGCCCAATCCTTCTCCAATTCCCTGCACCAGGGTAGTTTTTCCACTGCCTAAGTCTCCCTGTAACAGGATCACACTCCCTGGCTCTAGCGTTTTGCCCAATTGCACCCCCAGCGATCGGGTCGCTTCCGCATCTGGCAGATTCAAAATAGTCGATTCTTCACCCTTCACAATATTTTCATAGGATTTTGGATTTTAGATTTGCGATTTTGGACTGGGAGTATCTTCCTACTCACCCACCCATCCACTCCTAACTCTGAACTCTCAACCCTGAACTCTTAACCCCCTACAGTCCCTGCACTCGCGTAAACCAGCGGAATAATACCCGCGAGAGTGCCACAGGATTATGACGAATCAACCCGGTGTGTTCATCTTCCTCCATCACATTGGCCAGAATCACCCGCCGACCTAAGCGGGCCACCACATCCCGATCGAGGGGCACCGGATTGGAACTTTCCTGAGCATAGCGGATGAGTGCTTTAGCCGAAGGAGTTTGCTTTTGAATCAGAACGGCTTCAAACAGGCGCTTGCCACAGGCTCGATCGATCGCCCGGATGTGATCACCAACGCTGTAGCCCTGGGTTTCCCCTTCCTGAGTCATGATGTTACAGACGTAGATTCGGGGTGCTTTAGAGGCTGCGATCGCTTCTGTAATTTCAGGGACGAGCAAATTAGGGATGATGCTGGTGTATAGACTGCCGGGGCCAATGATGATAAAGTCGGCATCCTGAATCACTTTAACGGCTTTGGGTAAGGCCGGAGGGTTAGCGGGAGTACAACCAATTCTGACAATCGTGCCCCGTGCTTCCGTGATACTGGACTCTCCCTCAATCCGCCGGCCATCCGCTAACTCGGCCCACAAGCTGACATCACTCAAGGTCGCCGGTAGAACCTGTCCCCGAACGGCTAATACTTTGGAACTGGCCGCGATCGCCTGCTCCAGGTCACCCGTAATTTCGCTCATTGCCGTCAAAAACAGGTTGCCAAAACTGTGGCCCATTAATCCATCTCCAGCCCGAAAGCGGTACTGGAATAATTCCGTCATCAATTTTTCTTCGTCCGCCAGGGCCGCCAGACAGTTGCGGATGTCCCCCGGAGGCAGCACGCCAATCTAGCGTCGCAATCGACCCGATGAGCCGCCATCATCCGCTACTGTCACGATCGCGGTGATATTCGCACTGTAATCTTTTAACCCTCGCAATAGGGTAGATAGTCCAGTGCCGCCCCCGACCACCACAATTCGTGGTCCCCGATTGAGGCGGCGGTGAGCCAGTAGCACATCTACTAAATCCTGATCCCCCTCTGGCATCAACACCTCAGTAATCGATCCAAGGGTACGGCTATGCCCCCACCAAACCAGTAAAAGACCAGAAGCCATCACCAGGGGGCCACTGACATAGCTGGGAACAATATCTGTAATGGTTTGCAGAATTTCTCCCAGCAGTTGAGTGGTATAGAAGACCGGGGTTAGCTTCATCCAGATCGCAAATCCCACTGTTGCTAACAGCACTCCCGTAGCGCTGAGTAACAACCACCGTTTGACCAGCAGGCCAGGTGCCAACCACTTGAACCAACGACTCAACATCTGGGTGCGACGGCTAAAGGTCTCTTGCCTCAGTACATGAATTGCCTGTTTGAGTAAACCATTGGTCATTGCTAATCAAGAAATAGGGACGTGACGAAGTGAATCTGCTGAAAAGATTGCTCAAACCTAAAGTTTATATAAAACTTTGATTTAACGGTGCTGCAGGATGCTCTATTCAAGCACCAACAGGAACCCCTTGAACAGTTAAATTGATAACTTCAAATTAAATTTTTAGTTTTCAGGCTTAACCGGAATACCCATAAATGAACCTGTAGAAGGTGATCTAAGTTCTTCCAAGAATTAGCACAACTGACCTTGTAATCCCAGATACTAGAGGTGGAGGTACGGTAGAAGGATGTCGGGCACAATTTCGTTTAAGCCTGCAAGAAGATAAATCGGCAAGCAAGCAATTGGACAGAAAGTCGGCTGGCCACCTGACAGAGTACCTCTCTTTAGCTAAAGTCATAGGAGTTTAGATTGGGCGCTCATTTTTCCATGCACTGCAACCCCAACGTTAAACCAATTACGAGTAGCCCTGGTTCACCCATCCTAATGACTGAACCATTGATTGAACTGAGAGGAATTTCTAAG
>JBBIQC010000065.1:0-9901 GCA_037442585.1 Oscillatoriales cyanobacterium bin_317 | reverse complement strand
CGATCGGGTCATCCTGGATGCGGTCGATTTAAAGATTTACCGGGGAGAGGCGCTTGTAATTATCGGGCCTTCGGGAACGGGAAAATCCACAATCTTGAGAATCATTGCAGGGTTGTTGGCTCCTGATGCGGGCGAAATTTATGTGCAGGGTCATCGTCGTCAGGCATTAATTGAAGATGCACCAGATCCGATCGGCATTGGCATGGTGTTTCAGCAAGCGGCGCTATTCGACTCTCTGACGGTCGATGAGAATGTTGGGTTCCTGCTCTATGAACATTCCCGACTTCCCCAGCAGCAAATTCAAGAGTTGGTAAATCAACGACTGGAGATGGTGGGTCTGGGGGGGATTGGCGATCGCTACCCGGATCAGTTGTCTGGTGGTATGAGAAAGCGGGTGAGTTTTGCCCGTGCCATTATGGCCAATCCAGATGACCCCACCGCCACGCCAGAGGTGCTGCTGTATGATGAGCCAACGGCAGGGCTGGATCCCATTGCATCTACGGTGATTGAAGATCTGGTACGGCAACTCCAGCGCGCTGAGGCCGGGTGTAGTACCTACGTGGTGGTGACCCACCAGCAAAGTACCATTCATCGCACGGCTGATCGGGTACTGATGCTGCATCAGGGAAAAATTCAGTGGGAAGGAACGGTTTATGAGATGGATACGACTGATAATCCTCTCATTCGGCAATTTTTGAGCGGGGACATTAATGGCCCCATCCAGGTAACCGGATAGGATGGTTGGCAGTGAATGATTGAGGGGGGAGGCTATGCGATCGCGGACAATGCGGGAAGGTTCAGTTGGGCTACTTATCCTGCTTGGGGTGGGCCTGTTTGCAGCCTTTGGGTTATGGATTCAGGGATTACAACCCGGTAAACGCAGCTTCAAAATCTTCATTGAGTTCAAGAACGCGGCTGGACTGCAAACGGGCGCAGTGGTTCGGTTTCGGGGGGTTACCGTAGGCAAGATCACCAACATCAGGCCAAAGCCCAATCTGGTAGAAGTAGAGGCGGAACTGTCTCCAGCCACCCTGATCATCCCTAAAACCGTAGTAGCTCAGGTTAATCAATCTGGCCTGATCAGTCAGACGGTGCTCGAATTGGTGCCTACCCGTCCACTCACCATGCCAGTCAATACCAGTCCCCTGGATAAAAATTGCGACGGCACCCTGATCCTCTGTAATAATGCCCAGTTGCCAGGAGAGTCGGGAGTGAATTTTGATGAACTGGTGCAGTCTACGGCCCGTTTTGCCACCATTTACAGCAGTCCACAATTTTTCAACAATGTGAATTCTGTGGTGAAGAACACATCAGATGCCGCTGCAGAGATTGCCATCCTGAGTCGTGAATTCACCCAACTGACCAAAGCCACTCGGCAGGAATTAAAATCCTTTGCTGTGTCTGCCCAGGCTATCAGTTCTACTGCGAATAAACTGGGAGTCACAGCGGATCAGGTGAATAGTCTACTGGCAACAAATCGCACCAATTTAGTAACCACGCTAGATAATCTCAGCCAGACCAGCACCCAGTTGCGATCGGCTGTCGGCAGTTTTAGTTCTGTTCTGGATCAGACTGAGCAAGGGCAATTGATACAAAACTTGCAAATGTTAACTGCAAACGCTGCAAAGGCATCGGCAAATTTGAGATCGGCTTCAGATGCTCTCAGTAGTCCAACCAATCTGCTGGTGCTCCAGCAAACCCTGGATTCGGCCAGGGCTACGTTTCAAAATGCTCAGAAAATTACGGCAGATCTGGATGAATTAACGGGCGACCCACAGTTCCGCAATAATCTAAAAAATTTGGTGAATGGGTTGAGTGGTTTAGTGTCCTCTACCCAACGGCTAGAACAGCAAACCCAGACGGTTCAGATTCTTACCCCGATCGCCGCTTCTCTCAAGCAGCCCAATCCTAACGAACCAGGCCCGATTCCAACCTCTCCTACCATAGGAGCCGTGGAGAATCGGGCAGAAGGGAACCGGGAGTAAAAAGTGGAGTAGAACGTAGGGATTCAGGAGGAAATCATGGCCCGTGCCACTTGATGATTTACATTGGCAGAGTATCTGGCCTATGACAATGAAACGGAGATCCTAATCAAAAACCCCTGGTTTTCAGGCCAGAGGTTTTTGAAAGCTTAAATAGTTCACCGCAACGCCGTCTTACCTCAGTTTTTGACCTGGTATAAACCAGGTGGGTACCGCCTGCCGAGACTTAAAGTTTCCGGGTACATGCCCGGTCTACTGCCGTCCGATCCGTATGGTGCCCTTGTTCAAAAAGTATAGATCATAAAACAGTATTGGCAGTCACCAACGTCGTAGTAGAACCTCCGATCATTCTAGCGTGTCAGCCTGAATGTGGAGTGACTTACCTCACAATCTTTCTCCACCCATCCGCCCCGCTCTCAGGGGAATTGGAGAGACGTTTTGCCGCAACGTCTCTACCACGTATCCAGCCATCTATCTGGCGGCTACTTCCACTCCGGATGTCTGGCTTCTTCGCACTTTCCAGCTCCCAGACAATTAATAGCGGCAATCATTTGATATAGCCGTCCTAAGTCGCGTTGGTTGAAGTGTAAGAGCAGGCGAGACTTGCCGATCGCCATGTCCTGAGCTTCTTGAGGCAGGGCATGGCTTTTTTCAATCCGGCCTTTCAGCAAAATATCACCAAAGTCCTGATTCAGTTGCTCCACAACTTCGTCGGAGATTTCCATATTCAGCCGGATGACCAGGCGGTTACCCACATAGCGGGAAGAGTGGAAGACGCTGTAAAATCGGGCGATCGCTTCACAGGCTTCGTCTATCTGGTCGGTGATGGTAAATAGGCTGAAATCATCAGCGCTGATTAATCCCCGTCGTAGTAGTTGCTTACGCATGTACTCCATCCAATCATGCCAGTAGTGACCACCGGGATGGTCAATCAGCACCAGGGGCATAGGAGAGGATTTTCCAGTCTGACTCAGGGTAAGGCACTCAAACGCTTCATCCTGGGTGCCAAAGCCGCCGGGAAACAGCGCCAGGGCATCGCTTTCTCGCAGGAAAAATAGTTTACGAGTGAAGAAGTACTTAAAAGGGATCAGTTTGCGATCGCCCTCAATAAAGGGATTCGCTCCCTGCTCAAAGGGCAGTTGAATATTCAGGCCAAAGGATTTTTCTCGTCCGGCTCCTTCATTGCCTGCCTGCATAATCCCTGGGCCAGCCCCTGTGATCACCATGAAACCCAGATCGGTGACACGCTTCGCAAACTCTATCGCCATTTGATACTCTGGTGCTCCCTGGGCAATGCGGGCAGACCCAAAAATTGCGACCTTGCGGACGTGTCGGTAGGGATACAATGCCTTAAATGCCCGCTCCATATCTTGCAGAGAAGCATTCAGGATTTTCCAATCCAGGCGATCGATCTCTCCCTCAGTCATCCGCACCAGAGTTGCCAGGGCCAACTGAATCAACTCACCATGCTTCATATAAGGAGTTCGGTCTAGCAAGCGATTTAAATCCGCTCGTAGTGATTCAGAGGCATCAAACGACGGGGATGAAGTCATGAATTCCCTCCTAACTGGCAGCATTCTATTGTATCTAAGAATTCAGCCGCATCTGTGTATCGCGTGAGAGTCGTTGCGACGGTGGTGTTTCAAATGTGTGGTTTTTGTTTGTAGAGACGTTCCGGCGGAACGTCTCTGCGAGATACCATCCACATGTCTAAAACATTACCTTTGGAAGAAACGCAAGGAGAGTAATGATTACTGCTTCCAAAGCCGTTGGAACTGATTTTGCTCTATTGCAAGAAATTTGTAAAAAGCTTGCGATTCAGGTGAATCATCGGGAAAAAATGTGAGTAACTCAAAGAATTGTCGAGTTAGCAATGGTTTGGGTTTGGCTGGATTGGCTGGATCTTTAACTAACCGAATCAAGGGGTACATCCTATGCCATAGTCTGCCAATCTGATTTACCTTTCCAGTAACAGAGCTTTGATAAATGGAGCCTTCAGGTAGGCTTGCCCTAGGTATAGCCTCCCGATAGGGTCCGTGCAACCAGCGAATTGCTTCGCAATCATCTGCACTTTCGGCTAACCGTCCCCAAACCTGAACTTTGTCAGGATGCCAGGCTTCTCGCCATGACTTGGCCCAGTTCTGAGGATGAGGCTGCTCGCCCTGCAATTGCATCCAATCTTGAGCAACCTGGCGAACATTCTCAATAAACTCTCCAAGTTTTTCTAGCTTACGCACCTGAACATCACGGATGAGCGATCGCTCTCCTGCCCACGTCCAATGGCAACCAATCAGAGGATTGTAGCCATGATCATAGTATTCTTCATAAAACAACCGATGATCGGCTCGTCGCCAGGATTTGCCAAAACCACCGAATACCATTGCAAAACGAGTCAGGGCAGCAATGAGTTTTGTCAGGGTTTCCTGCTGGTCTGATAGCAGCGATCTTGTCAGCTTCCAGATCAAATCACCTTCCACCTTGTAGATAGGCTGTTCATAAGTTCCCTGCCCAAAGGTTTCTATCTCCAGGTAGGACTCCTGAAATACCATGCTGAGAAGACCAACAGTTCCCTGTCCTTGCACACCGCCAAACAACTGTTCAACCAGGCGATCGGCTGTGTTCGCATCTGTCAATCCGCCAAAAATGCGTAAGGCATGACCTCGAATTGCTGCTCGGAAAATGTTGGGGCGAAATTCGCTGGTACCATCCAGCAATTTAGCTGCTTGCCCTTGACCTTTTATAAAGGATCTCTCCAGTCTGCTGCTCTGGTTGACCATAGCCTGCACTAACCCGACATCCGAGTCCTGTTGCTAAGGCTTTCTCCCAAATGTGCCAGACTTCATCCCAGTCAACATCAGGTGTGGTACTGGAGATGCCAAATTGCAATGTTGGCTTGTACAAAGAGATTTGCACAAATGCACCAGAGGTTCTCACGTCCTCTTTTACTTGCCAGTTTTGCTGGGGATGAACGATATCCAGCAGGTGTTCTGTCCAACTCATATCTGCAGGGTAACCACCATGAAAGCGAAGAATTCCAGGTCTAAAGCCGTCTCTGCTTAAATCTTCACCACAGTAGCGATCGCAAGCCAGGTGCTAGCATTTAGATGATATAACCGACTCAAAGGTTGAACCATGAGCGTTACCGCCTCTTCTAGCCAGACCAAGCGAAAAGTGTTGTTGTATCCCGGTGAAGACGGTTACTTTGTGGTTGAAGTGCCCAGTTTGCCAGGGTGCATCAGCCAGGGAAAAACCCGTGAAGAGGCACTGGCGAATATTGAGGAAGCAATTTCGCTTTACATTGAGGTGCTACAGGAGCGGAATGAACCTGTACCAATCGCCTAATCCTCTTCATCTGGTTCTTTGCCCCAGGTATGGCTCAGCCCCTGTTGTTTAAGCGCATTCACAAAAGGTATCAGTTGATCGATACCCTCATGCTTCCAGGGAGTGCGATCGCCATGAAAGACGGTCACAATCTCTAGGTACTGGTTATTCCCGATTGGCAACATCCGATGCCACACCGAACTGACAAATTTGGGGCGATCGTCCGTTGGATTTTTTCCACCGATCGCAGGTGTGGTCTTAAATATTTCATCGTGGAATAATTTGATGGCTTGAGATTGATTAACAACTTGACTATAAACAGCCACTCGCTTCGGATTCCAAGCCTCTTTCCAATTGCAGCTTTTAACTTCATTCAGCCCTAAATAAGCTTGAGCCTGTTCGTGTAACGCTTTTAGAAAGCATTCGAGAGCATCACGGTTATTCAACTGGGTTGGATCAAAATCTTCGCCAAGACTACTATCAAGCCATTCCCAGTGGCAACCAATTGCTCGGGTCTCGTAGGGGGTTGGATAAAATCCAGGATGCCAACTTGGGTGAGAGCTTTTGTGCCATACTCGTCGCCAGGATTTTCCAAATCCACCCATGACATAAGTAAATTGGATCAGCGTTTGAAGAAATTTCAAATCCTTCTGCTCTTGCTCTTGCGCCTTTTTTGTTAGATGTGAAGATGTATGAGTGCTGCGTTGACGAATATCTGCGTACAGCGTCCCTATCGTTTTATAAATCGGGGTTTGTTCTTGTCCCTGACTAGCCCCTGAATAGGTATCAGGCTTGGTTTCCCAATACAGTTCAGCCACGCCTGGGGCGCGGGTATGCCCAAAAAGTCGGTTGATATGGGGATCAATTTTTTTTGGATCATCACATACTCCTGCCAACAGGCGACTCATGTGGCTACGGAGAGATGCCTTAAACATATTAGGGCGAAATTCAGGCTCGTCACTACGAAGCAGTGAACTAACCCCTATCCCCTTTAGTTGGATGCTGAGAGCATAACGATCCTTGGGAATCACCCACAAACCATAGCCAGTACTGGTTTTTCCACCTACCCCCTGGCGTAAGGCGCGGCGTAACAGTCCTTTAATAACTTCCCATTCTGCTTCAGGAAGAGGCTTAGGACTACTTAACTCAAACATCAACGTAGGCTGATAAAGAGTAACCAGAGCTAGCGCTGTCGGATTTCCAGTTCCCCTCACCTGTCGTGGCTGTTGAGGATGCACTACATCCACCATTCGATAGCGAGTTTCACAAATCGTTTCTCCATTTTTACTAAATGTAACCTGATGCGTCCCGGCCCAATCTCCAATTGGATAAGCTCCATGAAACCGAAGTTTTCCTGGATGATCTGGGCTACCGCAATATTCCCTGATTTTTGCTCTTATTTCAGGCTCTGGATGCGATCGCGATAGGCGCTCAAACAAGCCCTTAATGCTGCTGCCTGGGATAAATGGAATGCCATATTTACCGATCAGTGGGCAAATAATTGTGTCCTGACCGCAATTACTACAGACGCGAAAAGGAAATGTTAGCTTAAATCGATAAACTGAACCTGTTAGCCCTTCTGGTGGCAGCGATCGCTGATAGGTTGGTTGCCCTTCCAAGTTGGGATAAACCCACTCCTCTGTCCAGTCTTGCAAATCTTGATTATTCCCTGCGAATTGCAAAGTACAGCGGCCCTGTACCTGTGCACGATACATCATCGGTACTTGTTCTGGATATGCTTCAGCTACTGGAACTGGAGTGGGTTTGTCTATCTTTTTTCCTTTCTTAGCAGCAGCTTTCTGAAATGCTTGGGCAAAAACCATTGGTTATTCCTCTCCTTTTTTCTTATACCGCTGCGTCCACCACACTAGAGCATCACAGAGTTGAGTCAAGACCATCAGTGCGACCCGTCGCTGCTCTGGAACGCTACTGAATTGCCAAATCGCATTGGCTGTATCTTCAATCCCTTTTCTATCATCAAATTGAATGGCTCCTTTACTGTCTGGTAAGTCTTGAATCCCACTGTCTTTAAGGATTTTTGCCAGTGTTACCCAGACATCCTTCCAGTAAGCGGCTTTGTTCTTACTTTCAGGACTATTCTCACGTTCATATCGTAAATGCTCACCCCAGAAGCGCTCTAATCCGTAAGCAACAGCCATTCGCATTTTGTGAGACTCATTCAGAACATTCTTCTTATCTCGATTTTGAATTACCAACTCTTGGGCATAATGATCTAATCCATAGGGTTGCCAGCCTGAAGGAGTTTGGGATTGCTCTGTTTGTGTCATGACGCTTCCTCCTGGGTGGTTTCTTGCTGAACAGGTTCCGCTGGTGCAGCTTGCTCTGGAACTGGTTTCAATGTCACCTGGGTACGACCAAAACCTACGGATTCCAAACCACCGAAATATAACTCCTTGCTTTGTGTAAATTTTGCTGCTGCTGTGAAGTCATTAAATGTGATTGACTGATTGCCAAACGTTTTTCTAAGTGCAAGTGGGAAGGTGAGGATCGTCCCTTCGGGAAGGGCTTCTACGTTGAAAAATGCTTTCCCTTTGGCGATTTTTTCATTTGGGTCAAGAGATACTCGACTCTGGCGATAGAGTGCCATGTCATGAATCATGGCAATTTCTGTATCGTCAACCACAAGCAACAGGTAGGCATCAGCTTCAGAAACTTCGGTAGGAATGTACCCCTTGAGTAAAGTATCTTCTTCCCCAAGGTTCAAAAAACCCAAGTTAAAAAATAATGTCGAGCCAGACTTTGTACCGCAGTAACTATAAGGTTTTATGCTTGGTATTCCTGGCTTGCCTGTCAGTTTGTGATAGCGCTTTAACAAGGCTGGGCAGGAAACTCGAACAATAGGCTGATTTGGGCAAAATACTGGAATCCATAGAATCGAAGCATATTCAAACTTAACGATCCCTTCACTGGTACTATCTGGCTCTCCTGTCTTTGCCTCTTTTCCATACCAGTGCTCATAGTCCCCCTGCTCTTGCCGCATATCGGCCCGAAACCGACCGCGAATAGAACTGCCGGGAATAATGCCTGTCTGGGTGAACTGATCGCGAAAGATCAGATTCAGGTTACCGGTTTCTTCTCCAGCACTGGCTCCCACATGCAGTGGGGCGAGGGTTTCGATAATGCCGTAGGCTTTGTGATACATGGGTCAAAGAAAAGTCAATGGAACAAAAACAGCTATGGATGATGGGGATGATTGGAACGAACACTGGCAATGAGAATCCCTAAGATTTGATTGAGGTTACTCAGGTAATACTCATCCAGATCAATGGAGATGATTTGTTGATTAAGTTTCAGAAAGCGCCAGTTTGTCCCAGACGTGACCGCTCCATAGACCGGATGTTGGCTGTTGTCATGGCGTTGATTAAACAGTTGGGCGGCGTACATTTCAGACACACACTGCCCTAACCCGGCAATCAGGTTTTCTTTCTTGGCTTCTACGATCGCCACCACGGGTTGTTTCAAAAGACTCAATTCAGGGGATTGGCTGATCAAAAAATCACAGATACCGTTGAGTCCGCGATCGGCATCCACGGTAAAATCAATGCCTGAAAACAGGCTGATAGACTCGTGCAGTTGTTCCCGCACCTCCACCAGGATGGGGGCAATGATCATCTCTGAGCGGGCTTTTTCAGAATTGCTGGCGATCGCCAGGGGCACATTGCGGCGGAGCGTTTCTTGCAAAAAATCGCTGGCGGGTTGTTCAGGGATGGGGGCAAAGAGTTGGAGTTGTTCTGTCAGAGTCAGGTTGAAGGTTTGAATTGCCCCCGCTAAGGTGAAGTCGCTGTAGGCCATGAGGTTACGCTCCTCCTGCATCGACGACAGTTAAAGGCAGCGCTAACCCACAACCCCAGCGTTTGAGGGATACGCCTTCTTTGGGGAACCAGTTGGGATCCCAGTCTTGCCAGGATTGTTGCAACGGGGTTTTGAGCACATACACACTCCCCGCAGGCACCGCATAGCGGCCACGGGACAGGAGTTTGGGCTGATGGGGCTGATGAATGCTGTTTCCCTGCTCATCTTTGCGATCGCCCAATCGATAACGAAAGGGAATGGGGCGTTCAGTGAGCAGGGTTTCCACCTGCCATTCTGAAGACAGGTCGCTGTCTACAAACTCAAGTTGATGACGCTTTGAATCACCTTTGCGAAGTTGCTGGGGTTCCCGATAGGACAGGCGATTAGACCCCCAGACGGCTGGCGTGATCAGGGCAAAACAATTTTCCAGAGAACTTTTCAGTAATGAATCTATTCTGCTATCGGACGAGATAGGAATGCACCGCAGGTTAACCATGTGCCCCTCTCCGCCAAACCGATACCAATCGTCCTGAATCGCCGTGCTGGAGAGGTAAACCAGGCAAGTGTCAGGATTCATCTGCACCCCGTTTTCCAAAAACAAACTGCCCCGTTCGCGATCGCTGTCTACTCGCCGTTCGTCTTCTTTGAGATAGGGATGCAGATGGGGCACAAATTTCCAGGCATCTTGAGTGGATTTTACAGCCAACCCTTTGACGGTTTTGGGATCGTTAAGTCGATGCCAGTCGGCGATCGCGATCCAGGTTCCCTTGACAAACTTATCGTTG
>JBBIQC010000064.1:12358-12672 GCA_037442585.1 Oscillatoriales cyanobacterium bin_317 | reverse complement strand
CGCAGGAACCAGCTTAAGTCCCGTAAGGACTTGGCCATATTGCTGGGGCCATACCGGGCAATGTTAATCGGTCGGAAACCAGCAGGAGCGGGGCCACTATCGGGAGTCAGAAAGACCGAGCGAATCCCACCCAGCAGTCCACCACCACCCGTTTTGGTATCGACAAAGGTAACAGTCCCTAATTTCATGCCTTCCTGGGTGGTCATCGCGGTTCCCCCCTTGGTCATGACAATTTCTTCGGCAGGGGGTTTTTCCAGAAATGCCATCGGGGAGCCACCTGTAAAGATGCTATTTGCCGCCCGTGACACGATATT
>JBBIQC010000064.1:11858-12348 GCA_037442585.1 Oscillatoriales cyanobacterium bin_317 | reverse complement strand
CTGAATTTCTGGTGAGGGTTTCCGCGATCGCCAGACGCTTCAAACCGGAATTGAAATAAGTTGACAGCGCGTCTAATTCACCTTTCCCAGGGAAGCGGTCTTGCTGTTCAGCTTGAGAAATGGTTGCGACGGCTAAGGTTTGGTAAAGGTTAGGGCGTGCAACTGAGCTTCCACCACTTGCTTTAACACTCATTGGATTTCAAAAGCTCCCATCAAGGATTGTTACTGTGTTAAATCTGACCAAAGTGTCACCTGACAGCCATTCATAAAACTGCCTCAGCAAAAGAGGCTCCCTTTTAAGAAGCCTTGAGGACGACGGCGCAGGGTCAACCAGCTCAATAATTAGAGTAAAACGATTCGGATCCCACAACCGCTTTATTAAAAAGTGTGTAGTCCTGATTCGCTTGATTTATCGACCAATGATAGAGGATTGGGGGAACCTGTCTGAGAAGTCGGAAAAGTTTTGTTACAAAACCGAATAATGCCAGCA